>NZ_JBSIBZ010000050.1:0-65323 GCF_058245575.1 Streptomyces sp. UF-297
CTCATCGCCTTCGTCTCGGTGATCGGCTCGGCCGCCACCGCGGGCCTGACCGGCGCCACCGTCATGCTCACCCTGACGCTGTCGACGCTGGGCCTGCCGCTGGCCGGTGTGGGCCTGCTGATGGCCATCGACCCGATCGTGGACATGATGCGCACCGCCACCAACGTGGCCGGCCAGTCCGTCATCCCGATCCTCGTCTCGGCCCGGGAGAAGATCCTGGACCGCGAGGCGTACGCCAACGCCGGCGGCATCGAGCTGGACGGCGACGTGGTCGAGCAGGCGGACAAGAAGCCCTCGCTGCCGGCCCCGGCGGGCGTGGGCGGCTGATCCCCGGCCCCTTGCGCAACGGTGCCCCCGCGACGCTCGTCGCGGGGGCCACCGTCGTGTCCGGCCCCTCTCAGGACGCCAGGGCCCCGGTGTGGTGCAGCACCGCGTCCGCCAGCGGCGCGAGGACCTCGCGCGGCAGGGCGTGGCCCATGCCCGGGATCTCCACCAGCCGGGCGTTGTTGATCGTCTGGACCATGTGCTCGGGGTGCGGGGGCGGGAAGAGCGGGTCGCACGGCGGCGAGACGACCAGCACCGGCACCTGTGTACGGGCCAGCTGCTCGGTGCGCTCCATGCCGGAGTAGTCGGCGCGGGCGTGCGCGGTGGACGGCGTGTGGTGGCCGGTGTGCTCGATGATCGCCCGCTCGTAGTCGCGGAAGTAGCCGGGGTCGAAGGGCAGGGCGGTGCCGTTCAGTTGCCGCCACATCTCGACCCGGCGCTCGATCTCCGCCTCGGGGCCCTGGTCCTCGAAGGGGCGGGAGAGGAACTCCACGACGCCGGCGTCCGGTTGGGGCAGCTCCGGCACCGGGATCTCGGTGCCGTCCGCGCGTATCAGTGGGGCGCCGCTGGCCGACCCGGTGCTGACGAGGGTGGCGCTGAGGACGCGGTCGGGGTGGTCGGACAGCACGATCTGGGTGAGCAGCCCGCCCAGGGACAGCCCGACCAGGTGGGCCTGCGGGACCTCCAGCGCGTCCATGACGGTGACGGCGTCCTCGGCCAAGTCCGTGAGGGGGTACGGCATCTCGTCGAAGGGCCAGGTGGAGCGGCCGGTGTCGCGGTGGTCGTAGCGGATGACGCGGTGGTGGGCGGCGAGTGCGCGTACCAGCTCCTCGGGCCAGGCCAGGCCGGACGCGGTGGCCCCCATGACGAGCAGCAGCGGGGGTGCGTCCGGGGCGCCGCGCTCCTCGGTCCACAGGCGGACACCGGGGGCGGCCTGGACGAATCGCTCGGTGACGGGCTGCCGAGCTGCGGGCTGGTGCATGGTGCGGGCCTCCGGCGGGATCGGTGATTCTGTGCGACGAGACGTATCGTCTCGCATGGCCGATGTGCCGTCAAGGGCGACCGCGGGGACGGCGGCGGAACGTAAACTTACTTTGCGGTAAAGGGGCGGGGTGGAAGGACATTTGGGGTGGGTGCTGTGAAGGGCAAGCGGATGCCGCGGGCGGTGCGGGAGCAGCAGATGCTCGACGCCGCCGTGGTGACCTTCGCGCGGCGCGGCTACCGGGCCGCTTCGATGGACGAGATCGCCGAGCTGGCGGGGGTCTCCAAGCCGCTGGTGTATCTCTACCTGAACTCCAAGGAGGAGCTGTTCAGTTCGGTCATCCGGCGGGAGCGCCAGGCGCTGGTGGCGGCCGTACGCGCGGCCGTGGAGCCGGGGGCGTCGGCCGACCGGCAGCTGTGGAGCGGGCTGAAAGGATTCTTCGCGCATACGGCGGCGCATCCGGCGGGCTGGGCGGTGCTGCACCAGCAGGCGCGTACGCAGGGTGAGCCGTTCGCCCGCGAAGTGGCGGCGATGCGCGCGGAGATCGTCGACTTCGTGACGCTGATGATCGCCGCCGGGGCCCAGGAGGCGGGCTGCGACCGGGAGTTGGCCGACCGCGAGGTGGCGGGACTGGCGCATGCGCTGGTGGGCGCCGCCGAGTCGCTGGCGGAGTGGGTCAATGTCCGTACGGCACAAGAGGCGCAAGGGGCCGAAGGGGGCGCGGAGTTCGACGTGGCCGGGGCCGCCGCGGGCGACGCGCCTGCGGTGAAGGAGACCGCGGCGACGCTGATGAACTTCGCCTGGGCCGGGCTGGAGCGGCTGATGGCCGGGGAGCGGTGGGCGCCCGGCGGATGAGCGGGGCGGCGGGCGGCGCCTGCTGCCGTACCTGCGGTGAATCGGCCGGTCCGGGCAGCTTCCGGACCGGCCGATTCACCGTTTTCCGCCTGGAGTTGGTGCGCCTCAGCTTCGGCCGTTGCGGCGGCGGGCCACGAGCAGGCCGGTGCCGGCCAGGCCCGCGGCGGCGGCAGCGCCCCCGGCGATCAGCGCCGGGCTGCCGCCGGACTCCTCGGCCTCGCCCGCCGCGACCCCGCCCTTGGGCGTCCTCCTGCCGTCGAGGGCGGTTCCCTTGTCGCCCTGGCGGTGCTTGCCGCCCGCGGTGTCCCGCTTCCCGTCCCGCTTCTCCTCCTGCCTCTTGTCGTGCTTCTTGTCGTGCTTCGTGTTCAGGTACGCGATGCCGACCTTGCCGTCCCGCGGGTGGAGCGTGTAGCGCACGCCGTCGTGGGTGACGGTCGGGTGGGTCGAGCCGAGGGTGGCGATCACCTGGTTCTTGACCTGGATCTTCGCGGTGTACATCCCGCCGACCTGCTGGACGGTGGCCAGCGCGCCGTTGCCCAGCGTCACGGTGTACGCCGGGCCGGGGTCGGCCTTGCCGGAGGCGTTCCAGCTCTGGGCGTTCGCGTTGGTGCCGTTGGCCGCGGCGGACGCGGTGGTGGGCGCGGGGGAGGGGCCGGAGTCCGCGGCGAAGGCGGCGGCCGTACCGGCGATGACGGCGGCGGCGACGGCGGCGCGCAGGGGGGCGCGGGAGAGCTTCATGGTGTGCGGTGTCCTTCTCGACGTGCGCGGGGCGCGGTGTGCGCCCGGCGCTACGGGTGCGGTGGTCCGTACGCGTCGGGTACGGCCCGCTGCCTCGGTCGCCCCCTCGGCGACCCGGTGCACACCACGCAATTTCGGGCGCGATGCCGCAGGTATCGGGAAAACAGGCAGAGCGGGACCGGCCGTAAGGACTGCCGGCGGCGGACGCCGGAGGGGCCAAGGGGGAGGCGCCGAGGGCGGCGCGGGCATTGGCCGATTTCCCGGCCTCGCGTAAATTTACTTCGCAGTAAGGTTACTGTCTGGTCAGGAAGTTGACCCCGAGGAACAGCGCACCGCAGCACCGCACCCGCACCGAGATCGCGCCGCCGATGCACGGATGAGGAGCCGCCAGTGTCCGATCGAGGAAGTGCCTCCGCAGCCTCCGCGGCCCCCGCGGATCGCGCCGCCCCGGCGGCTTCGGTCGCCCCCGCCCTCGTGGAGCCGGTCAAGACCGTGGTGGGCGGCGTCGTCCGGGAGGCGGCCGTACCGCCGCTGGCGCCGCCCGCCGCCACCGGCTCGCTCGGCGACATACCCTTCGACAACGCCGAACAGGCCCCGCACGAGGCCGTGTTGGCCCGCAAGGCCAAGAGCGGACCGGGCGGCGAGTGGCGGGACGTGACCTGCGCGGAGTTCGCCGGCGAGGTGCGGGCGGTGGCCAAGGGACTGATCGCGCACGGCCTGCGCCCCGGCGACCGCCTGGCGATCATGGCTCGTACGACGTACGAGTGGACGCTCATCGACTTCGCGGCCTGGGCGGCCGGGCTGGTCACCGTCCCCCTCTACCCCACCTCCTCCGCCCACCAGGCGCAGTGGATCCTGCACGACTCCGGCGCCGCCGCCTGCGTGGTCGAGGACGTCGACCAGGCCCGCCTGGTCAGCGGCGTACGGGACCGGCTGCCGGGCCTGGCGCACCTGTGGCAGCTGGACACCGGCGCCGTCTCGCACATCGTCTCGGCGGGCCGGGAGCTGCCGGACGAGGCGGTCGCCGGGCGCCGCGCGGAGGTGGGCCCGCACGACATCGCCACGCTGATCTACACCTCCGGCACCACGGGCCGCCCCAAGGGCTGTGTGCTGACCCACGGCAACTTCTTCGCCGAGGTGGACAACGCGATCGAGCTGCTGCACCCGGTGTTCAGGTCGGTCAGCCAGGACCCCGCCTCCACCCTGCTGTTCCTGCCGCTCTCGCACGTCTTCGGGCGGATGGTCGCGGTCGGCTGCCTGCGCGCCCGGGTCCGCCTGGGGCACGCGCCCAGCATCCGGACCGAGGACCTGCTCGCCGACCTCGCGGCCTTCAGGCCCACCTTCCTGCTGGCGATCCCCTACGTCCTGGAGAAGGTCTTCAACACCGGCCGGGCGACGGCCGAGAAGATGGGCCGGGCCGCCTCCTTCGACCGGGCGGCGCGCATCGCCCGGCGCTACGGCGAGGCGGTGGAGGCCAAGGAGCACGGGCGCGGCGGCGGTCCGGGGCTCGGGCTGCGGGCGGCCCGCGGCCTGTACGACCCGCTGGTCTACCGCCGTATCCGCGCCGCGCTCGGCGGCCGGGTGCGCTACGTCATCTGCGGCGGCTCGGCGCTCGGTCACCGCCTCGCCGCCTTCTACGCCGGCGCGGGGATCGAGGTCTTCGAGGGGTACGGGCTGACCGAGACCACCGCCGCCGCCACCCTCACCCCGCCGCTGAAACCCCGTATCGGGACGGTGGGCTGGCCGCTGCCGGGCGGCGCGGTCCGCATCGCCGAGGACGGCGAAGTGCTGCTGCGCGGCGGCCATGTCTTCACCGGCTACTGGGACGCGGGCCGGGCCGCCGCCGTGCCCGCCGCGGCCGGCGGCTGGTTTGCCACCGGCGACCTGGGGGCCCTGGACGAGGACGGCTATCTCACCATCACCGGCCGCAAGAAGGAGATCATCGTGACCGCGGGCGGCAAGAATCTCGCGCCCGCGCCGCTGGAGGACCGGCTGCGCGCGCACCCGCTGGTCGGCCAGTGCGTCGTGGTGGGCGACGACCGCCCCTATGTCGCCGCGCTGATCACGCTGGAGCCGGACGGGCTCGCGCACTGGCGCCAGATGCACAAGAAGCAGGATGTGCCGCTGGGGCAACTGGTGCGAGATGACCGACTCCTGGCGGATCTCCAGCGTGCCGTGGACGACGCCAACACACTGGTCTCGCGGGCGGAGGCGATCCGCCGTTTCAGCGTGTTGCCGGTGGACTTCACCGAGGAGTCCGGGCACCTCACGCCCTCGCTGAAACTCAAGCGGGTCGCCATCGCCCGCGACTTCGCGGGTGAGATCGCGGCGCTGTACGGGCGGGGGTGAGCATCACGCAGCGTGGGCGGCCGGGTGGGCTCCGTACGAAATAGTGGGGCAAAAGGGTCATAATCGTTAGGCTGGCGATGTCAGATCCATCCCCCGTATCCCGCGGAACCACAGGGAGTGACGACATGACCACCGCCGTCCATCAGGAGCACGCGCCCCACGCCCACGAGCACGGTCCCGACTGCGGACACCGGCCCGTCGAGCACGGCGACCACACCGACTACGCGCACGACGGCCATCTGCACCGCGCGCACGGCGAGCACTGGGACGAGTGCGAGCCCGCCGCGCACACCGAGCACGCCGGCCACGGCCACGAGCACGGCGAGGGCTGCGGCCACGAGCAGGTGCGCCACGGCGACCACGTGGACTACCTCCACGACGGTCACCGCCACGCGGCCCACGCGGGGCACTGGGACGACCACTGACCCCGCGCGAGCGGGCCGCGCCAGGCCGGAGCCCCGTGCCGCCTCTGTGGGGGAGGTGGTACGGGGCTCCTTCGTTGTGCGCGGTGAAGTCGCGGTGGATCAGCGGCAGTTGCCGGTGGCCGGGCGGCCCGCGAAGCGCTCGCCCAGCCAGTCGGCGGCCGGCAGCGCGCCCACCGTCACCCCGCCGATGTGCGCGAGCCCCGGGTAGGACTTCCACTGCACGCTCACGCCCCTGGCGCACCAGTCCGCGCGCAGCTTCTCGCCGCTCTCGTACGGGATCAGCTCGTCCAGCGTCCCGTGGTAGAGGTAGACCGGCGCGTCCGGCTTGCCCGCGCCCAGGTTGGAGGCGCGCAGTGTGCGCTGCCAGTCCGCCTCGTCCAGGGGGTTCTTGACCGTGACGTCCGAGATCTTCTTGAACAGGCCCGCGACCACGTCTATGGCCACGCAGTTCTTCTTCATGAAGTCGACGTAGGAACGGCCCTTGTCGTTGAGGTACTTCTCCAGCTTCAGCTCGGGGAAGGCGGCGTCCTGGCCGGTGGCGGCCATCAGGATCAGGCCCGCGCCGATGTTGCCGTTGTTGAAGTCCGCGACCTTGAGCAGGTCGGCGGGGACGCCGCCGGTCGCGGTGCCCTTCACCTTCAGCTCGGGCGCGTAGGAGGCGTGCAGCTCGGCGGCCCAGCTGGAGGCCTGGCCGCCCTGCGAGTAGCCCATGATGCCCACCGGGCTGTCCTTGGTGATGCCCAACTTCTCGGCGCCGGGCAGGCGTTGGGCGGCCCGCGCCGCGTCCAGGACGGCCTGGCCCTCGGCCTTGCCGACGGTGTAGGTGTGGTCGCCCGGGGTGCCCAGGCCCTCGTAGTCGGTGACGGCCACGGCCCAGCCGCGCTGCACGACCTGGTTGATGAGGGTGGCCTCGACGGTGGTGCCGTACGGGAATCCGGCCGAGGGCGCGCAGGAGTCCGCGAGGCCGACCGTACCCACGGCGTAGGTGACCAGGGGGCGCGGGCTCTGCTTGCCGTCGTTGGGGACGATGACCGTGCCGGAGACGACGTTCGGGGCGCCCTTGGCGGTGCTGGAGCGGTACTCGATGTGCCAGGCCTTGGTGTTGGTGGGCTGGCCGGGCAGCGGGTGGAAGGAGGTCGGCGCGGACGTGACGATGTCGCCGGGGCTCGTGGCGGCGTCCGGGGCGGGGGCGACCCCGGCGCTCGCGGTGGTGCCCGTCAGGCCGAGGCCCAGCGCCAGTGCGGCGGTGGCGGCGAGGGCGGTGCGGCGCAGGGTGCGGGTGCGCAGTGGATGCATAGGGCTCTCCCAACTGTCCGATGGTGCGGGACTAGTTGGAGGGACGTTAGTGACCCGCCAGTAAGATCTGAGCTGACCGCGATGCTCAGCTTTGCTGACCGCGGGGGCCCGGACGCTCCCGGGGCCCGGACGCGGGCTGCGGGGCCTCGCGCAGCCGGTACGCGCCGGGCGTGGTGCCCGTCCAGCGCCGAAAGGCCCGGTGGAAGGCGGTGTCCTCGGAGAAGCCCAGCCGCGCGGCGAGTTCGGCGATCGGCTCGCGCCCCGACACCAGTGAGGTGATCGCCGCGTCCCGCCGTACGGTGTCTTTCAGCCGCTGGTAGGAGGTGCCCTCCTCCTGGAGGCGGCGGCGCAGCGTCGCCGGGCTCACCGCCAGCCGGGCCGCGACCTCGGCGGCCTCCGGCAGCCGGGCGGGGCCGGAGCTGCGCAGGGACTGGGAGAGGGCGCGCCGCACCTGCTCGGCCACGGTCGTGCCGTACTCGCGGCGGCTGAGCAGCCCGGCGGGCGCGCGCCGCAGCAGGTCCGCCAGCGCCGCCTCGTCGCGTACGACCGGCGCGGCCAGCCAGTGGGCGTCCAGCCCGGCGCCGGTGCGCGCGGCGCCGAAGCGCACCGGGCAGCCGAAGAGGGTGTCGTACTCGCGGGCGTGCGGCGGCGCCGGATAGGCGAACTCCGCCCAGCGCAGCGGGATACGGCGCCCGATCAGCCAGTTGGAGAGCCGGTGCCAGATGATCAGCACGCACTCCGACAGGAAGGCGCCCTCGTCGTGGGCGCGCAGGTCGTTGCCGATGGAGAAGACGGCCTCGCCGCCGCCCTGGACCGTCAGCCGCATCTCGGGGCCGCCGGGGAAGAGGCCGTAGAAGCGCGCCGCGCGCCGCAGGGCGGTGCCCAGGTCCCGGCAGGCCAGGCAGGTGTGGCACATCATCGCGAAGGTGCCGCGCCGGCTGGGCGCGGGACCCAGCCCCAGGAACTCGTCCCCCGTGACCCGGTGCAACTCCTTGACCAGCAGCGTGAACTGCTCGGCGGTGACCCGGGCCCGGGCGTCCCCCACCAGCAGCGGGGGGATCTGCGCGGCCTGGAGCAGGGGCGCGGTGTCGATGCCGAGCCGCCGCACGCCGCCCAGCGCGGCCCGCACGTGGTGCACCGCGATCGTCGACCTGCCCATGCCCCACACCGTAGCCGCAGTGAGCGAAGAGGTCAGTGGGGGTGACCGTTCTCGTCATCCCCGGCGGTCAGCGGCTGTCCTTAGCGTCGTACGGACGGGGCGTGCGGAGCGGGTGTACGGGCGTTCCCGTACGCGGACGCCCGTACGCGCAAGCGAGATTCCGCTTCCAGGAGGCGCGATGCAGCACCGGCCCGACACCCTCGCTCAGTTCACGGAGTGGACCGCCGAGCGCTTCGGGGATCTGCCCGCGCTGCGCTTCAGACAGGGCGAGGGCTGGGGCGAGTGCTCCTATGCCCAACTGCGGGACGTGGTACGGCAGGTGGCCCGGGGCCTGATGGGGGCGGTGGGCCTGCGGGCGGGGGACCGGGTCGCGATCCTGTCCGAGACGCGCCCGGAGTGGACCCATGCGCACTTCGGGGCGCTGGCGGCGGGCGCGGTGGTGGTGCCGGTCTATCCGACGGCCGGGCAGGAGGAACTGGCCTGGGTGCTGGGCGACTCGGGGGCCCGCGTGGTGATCTGCGAGGGCCGCGCGCAGGCGGACCGCGTGCGCCGGGTCCGCGACCGGCTGCCCGCGCTGCGCCATGTCGTGCTGCTCGCCGAGGCCGACGAGATGGCCGAGACCGGCGAGGCAGCCGAGGCCGGCGAGGTCTACGGGGCAGCCCTGGACCTGTACCGGCTGCCCGATCCCGCGCCGCTGCCCGAACTCGCCGCCCGCGCCCGGTCGGTGGCGCCCGGCGATGTGGCCTCCATCGTCTACACCTCCGGCACCACGGGGATGCCCAAGGGGTGCCGCCTCACCCACGCCAACCTCGCCGCCGTACAGGACAGCACCGCTTCCCTCATCGAGGGCGGGCCCGGCGATGTCACCTACCTCTATCTGCCGCTGGCCCATCTGCTGGCCCAGCTCATCGAGCTGAAGGCGCTGCTGCTGGGCGGCACGCTGTCCTACTACGGCGGGAAGATCGAGAATGTGATCGCGGAGCTGGCAGAGGTACGGCCCACCCATCTGCCTTCCGTGCCCCGCCTCTTCGAGAAGGTCCACGCCGCCGTGCGCGCGCTCGCGGAGTCCGCCGAGGGCGGCCGGGAGCGCTTCGAGGCGGCGGTGCGCACCGGGGTCGAGGCCGCCGATCTGCGCGCCCGCGGCCAGGAGCCGTCCGGCGAGCTGCAAGAGCGGTACGAGGCGGCCGAACAGGCCCTGTACGCGCCGGTACGCGCCGCCTTCGGCGGCCGGCTGCGCTGGGCCCTCACCGGAGCCGCGCCCATCGCGCCCCAGACGCTGGACTTCCTGCGGGCCTGCGGCATCGCCCTCTACGAGGGCTACGGCATGACCGAGTCGGCGGGGCTGATCACCCTCAACCACCCGGGAGCGGTGCGGTACGGGACGGTGGGGCGGGCGGTGGACGGCTGCGAGGTGAAGATCGCCGAGGACGGCGAGGTGCTGGCCCGCGGCGCGACCGTCTTCCCGGGCTACCACCACGACGCACAGGCCACCGCGGCGGCGCTGGACGCCGAGGGCTGGCTGCACACCGGCGACCTGGGCGCCCTGGACGAGGACGGCTACCTCACCATCACCGGCCGCAAGAAGGAGCTGATCATCACCTCCTCGGGCAAGAACCTCACCCCCTCCCTCGTCGAATTCGCCATCCAGCAGTCCCGGTACGTCTCCCGCGCCGTCATGGTCGGCGACCGCCGCCCCTACCCGGTCGCCCTCATCACCCTGGACGCCGAGGAGATCGCCGCCTGGGCCGCCCGCACCGGCACCGACCTGGGCCCGGACCCCTCCCGCCACCCGGCCGTCCGCACCCTCATCCAGCAAGCGGTCGACGAGGCCAACAACCAGTCCGCCCGCCCCGCCCGCATCCGGGCCTTCACCGTCCTGCCCACCGACCTCACCGTCGAATCCGGCACCCTGACCCCCACCCTCAAACTCCGCCGCACCACCGTCACCACCCGCTACGCGGCAGAAATCGACGCCCTGTACGGGTGACCTGCGCCCCGGCGGCGAGCACAAAAGGCAGGAGCCCCCACCGAAGTGGGGGCTCCTTGGGTACTGCTAGATGCGACCGCGATCGGTCGGCCCGGGCAACTTAGACCGGGGTGACGTTCTCCGCCTGCGGGCCCTTCGGGCCCTGCGTGACGTCGAAGTTCACCTGCTGGTTCTCCTCCAGGGAGCGGAAGCCAGAGGCGTTGATCGCGGAGTAGTGAACGAAGACATCCGGGCCGCCGCCGTCCTGGGCGATGAAGCCGAAGCCCTTTTCAGCGTTGAACCACTTCACGGTTCCGGTAGCCATAAGCCCTCCTTGGGCCAAAGGGTTGCCCTGCTCCAGAACCTGCAAACAAGTCTGAAAACTACAAAAGCCTGCGGGTCACATGCTCCGCAGGCTCTGTACTGCAAGGGAAACCAAACTGCAACTTGCGCTGAGCCTAGCACGGTGCGCTCGCGGCGCGGAAGAGCCAAAGATCACGTTTAGTTGGGCTGCATACCGGCCATAGACTGCCCCGCTGCAGCGTTTACAGAAGACCGGGTCTAGCCTCCACATGTGGACAAATCTACCGTTGGAGACGCCCCCGCCGGAGCCCTCGCCGGGCCCCCCGCCGACCACCGTCGCAGTCGGCCGCGGGTGGGCCACATCCAGTTCCTGAACTGCATGCCCCTGTACTGGGGCCTGGCCCGTACGGGCACCCTGCTCGACCTGGAGCTCACCAAGGACACCCCGGACAAGCTCAACGAGCACCTGATCCGCGGCGACCTGGACATCGGCCCCATCACGCTCGTGGAGTTCCTCAAGCACGCCGACCAGCTCGTCGCCTTCCCCGACATCGCGGTCGGCTGCGACGGCCCCGTGATGTCCTGCGTGATCGTCTCGCAGAAGCCGCTGGAGCAGCTGGACGGGGCGCGCATCGCCCTCGGATCCACCTCGCGCACCTCCGTGCGCCTGGCCCAGCTGCTGCTGGCCGAGCGGATCGGTGTCACGCCGGAGTACTACACCTGCCCGCCCGACCTGGGCGTGATGATGCAGGAGGCGGACGCGGCGGTGCTGATCGGCGACGCCGCGCTGCGCGCGAACCTGCACGACGGCCCCCGCCTCGGCCTCCAGGTCCACGACCTGGGGCAGATGTGGAAGGACTGGACGGGACTGCCGTTCGTCTTCGCCGTCTGGGCGGCCCGCCGCGACTACCTGGAGCGCGAGCCGCTGGTCGTACAGAAGGTGCACGAGGCCTTCCTGGCCTCCCGCGACCTGTCGCTGGAGGAGGTCACCAAGGTCGCCGAGCAGGCCGCGCGCTGGGAGAGCTTCGACGAGCAGGTCCTGGAGCGCTACTTCACCACGCTCGACTTCCGCTTCGGCCCCGACCAGCTGCGCGGAGTCACCGAGTTCGCCCGCCGGGTCGGCCCCACGACCGGTTTCCCGGCGGACGTACGGGTGGATCTGCTCGAGGGCTGAGACCACCGACGGGCGGGACTGCCGGGCGGGGCGGCCCGGCAGCGCCCCCCTGCCCGCACGCGCCCCGTGCGGCTAGGACGACGCCTTCGGCCCCAGCATCTGCTTGCTGATCCACTCGATCGGTGAATCGGGTCCGTCGCCCATCCCCGGCACGTAGCTGCGGGCGTTGTGCCCGCCGCCCTGGATGACGTTCAGCTTGGTGTGGACCGGACCCTTGCCGAAATTCTTCATGAACTTTTCGAGCTTGTCCTGGCCCTTTTCCTTCGTGCCGATCTGGAATGCGATATAGACGTCCGGCCCGTTCGGCTTCTGCGAGAGTTCCTTCGCGAAGCGCTCCGGATTGTTGGCGTCCATTTCCTTCTGGTGGCCCCGCCACAGCGGGGAGTCCGGCCGGGTCTCCGGTCCGCTGGCGATGACCGCCTTGAATTTGTCCGGGTGCTTCAGCACGGACTTCAGGCCCACGAAGCCGCCGGAGGAGGAGCCCATGAAGGCCCAGCCGTCGCGCGAGGTGTAGGTACGGAAATTGGCCTTGACCAGGTCGGGCACGTCCTCGGTCATCCAGGTGCCCATCTTGGGCTGGCCGGGGATGTCACTGCCGTCGTAGTAGAACTTGGCGTCCGGGTTCAGGACCGGCATGACGACGATGAAGGGCAGGCTCTTGCCCTCCTTGGCCCACTGGCTGATGCTGCTCTGCAGCTTCAGGTCGGTGCCCATCCAGTAGTTGTTGGGGTAGCCGGGGCCGCCCGGCAGCGCGATGAGGACGGGGAAGCCGCTCTTGGCGTACTTGTCCTCGTAGTACTCCTTGGGCGCCCACACCCAGACCTTGCCGGTGAAACCGGACTTCTTCCCCGCCAGGGTGGTCACGCCGATCTTCGTGCCGTCGTCCAGGGTGTTGGCGACCTTGAAGCCCGCGTCCGGCCCCGTCGGCATCAGCACACCGGAGTTCCCGGCCCCCGACGCCGTGCCATCGGCGGCGCCGTCCTGGCCGCCGGGCCGGCTGAAGGAGATCGGGTCCCCGTTGTCGGAGAAGACGTCGAAGTAGTTCAGTACGGGTATGGAGGCCAGCCCCAGGGCCACGATGAGGCCGCCTATGAGAAACAGCCGTTTCTTCTTGGCCTTCCGACGGGGCGTGCCGTACTCGCTGCTGGGACCGTAACCGCTGCCGGGCGGGGCAGGGGGCGGGCCCCCGGCATTCCCGTACGGCAGCTGGCCCCCGCCATTGCCGTACGGGGGCTGGTCCCCGGAATAGTGCTGCACAGAGATACTCCGGATGGTCGCGCTGCCCCGTGGGACAGCTGCCCCGAAGGACAGGGATGGACAACTTCTTCCTACTTTGATGCGTAAAGCCGCCCGTTGGTTTCCCTCGGGCCCCTCGGGCGGGCATGACCTGGGTCATAAGCTGTGCACCGCCGCCCGCCCGGTTCTTCGCCGCTGCCGCATGACCGGGGGCCGCGACGGGCAAGAGGGGGCACAGAGGGATCAGGGATCTCGGGGGGAGGCGCGCTATGCAGCCGCTGGGAGTGGATGATCCCCAGGTCATCGGGGCATACCGACTGCTGGGCCGGCTCGGCGCCGGTGGCATGGGCCGCGTCTATCTGGGGCGCAGCCAGGGCGGCCGTACGGTCGCGGTCAAGGCCGTGCACGCGCACTTCGCCGCCGATGAGGAGTTCCGGGCCCGCTTCCGGCGCGAGGTGGCGGCCGCGCGCAGGGTGGGCGGCGCCTGGACCGCGCCCGTACTGGACGCGGACCCGGACGCGCCGGTGCCCTGGGTCGCCACGGGCTATGTCGCGGGCCCCTCGCTGAGCCAGGCCGTCGCCGCGTACGGCCCGCTGCCCGCGCACACCGTACGCGCGCTGGGCGCGGGGCTGGCCGAGGCGCTGGCCGCCGTGCACGCGCTCGGTCTGGTCCACCGCGACGTCAAGCCCTCCAACGTCCTGCTGACCGTCGACGGCCCGCTGCTGATCGACTTCGGGATCGCCCGCGCCATGGACGGCACCGCCTCGCTCACCTCCTCCGGCGTCTCCATCGGCTCGCCGGGCTATATGTCGCCCGAGCAGATCCTGGGCAAGGGGGCGGGCGGCGCCTCGGACGTCTTCTCGCTGGGCGCCGTGCTGGCCTTCGCGGCCACCGGCGCGGGCCCGTTCTCCGGCGACAGCTCGGCGGCCCTGCTCTACAAGGTCGTCCACGAACCGCCGGAGCTGGGCCCCTCCCTGACGGGCGACCTGCGCGAGCTGGCCGAGGACTGCCTGTCCAAGACCCCCGCCGAGCGGCCCGCCCCGCAGGCCCTGGCCGCGCGGCTGGCGGGGGAGCGGTCCGCCGAGGGCGCCGCTGACGCAGGCCCGGGCGCGGCCGGGCTCGTGCGCGCCGGATGGCTGCCGGGACCGCTGCTCGAGCAGGTCGGCCGCCAGGCGGTCGAGCTGCTGAACCTGGACGCGGCGGCCCTCGCGCCCGGCGGCCCGGCCGCCTCGGCCCCGCCGCACACCACACCTGCGGGTGGTTTCGGCCCGCCCGACCCTTCGTACGCGGCCGCCTCCGGCCTCGTACCGTTCGACACCGGCAACGGATCGGGCGGCAACGGGCCGGCCCACGACCGTATCCCGGGCCAGGGACCGCCCCCGGCCTCCGGACCCGCCCACGTGCCCGGCCAGGTACCCGCCCACGTGCCCGGCCGAGCGCCCGGTCAGACATCCGGCAGACCCGGCACCCCCGCCCCGTGGCCCACGGCCGGACACGCACCCGCGCCAGGTGTGCCCGCCGTCTCGGACGCCCCCGGCATGCCGACCGCCCCGGCGCTGCCCTCGCCCGCCACCGCAGCTCCCTCCGACGCTCCCAAGGAGCGCCGCATCGGCCTCGTCGGCGGCTTCACGACCAAGGGAGGCAAGGGAGTCGACGGCGCCAAGGGCCGCCCCCGCAGGGTGAGTTGCACCCTCGTGCTGTCCGTCGCCGGAGTGCTGGCCGCCGCCACCTCCGCCGTCTTCGTCTTCAACCTGCTGCCCGGCGACGGCGGCCGCGGCGACTCCGGCGCCGCCCGTCCGCCCGCCGGGGACCGGGCCACCCCCTCCGCGTCCGGCCCGGCGCAGGCCTCCCTGGTGCCCAAGGCGTTCCTGGGCTCCTGGAGCGGCACGGTCCGCATGTCCGAGAACGGCGACTTCCCCAACGGCACGATGACCAGCACCATCACACCCGGCGGCAAGGGCGACTACGTGGTGCACACCACCTACGACGCCTCGCTGCTGCAGTGCACGGCCAAGGCCAAGCTGGTCTCCGCCACCGGCACCCGGCTGATCCTGGAGGAGCGCTCCGACGGCAAGCAGGGGCCCGGCTGTACGGGCACCAAGGCCCGGGTGACGTACACCGCGGGCAAGGACGGCAGGCTCAGCTTCACCTCGGACGACGCGGCGGGCGGCAAGCCGGCCGCCACGCTCACCAAGGGCGGCGGCTGAGCCCCCGGGGCACACGGCCCGCGCCGTGGCGCGACCGGCCGCCGCCGGTCGCCTCCGGTGGCTGGCGTAGGCTGGATCGGTCGTTATGCCCGCCTCCGAAGGGACGCCCGGTGACCGAGAACGCCGACCTTCAGTCCGTACTCGACCGTGCCGCCGACGGTGGGCGGATCACGCCCGAAGAAGCGCTGGACCTGTACCGCTCCGCGCCGCTGCACGCGCTCGGCGCCGCCGCCGACGCCGTGCGCCGCCGCCGCTACGCCGGCACCGAGCACATCGCCACGTACATCATCGAGCGCAACATCAACTACACCAATGTGTGCGTGACGGCCTGCAAGTTCTGCGCGTTCTACGCCGCGCCCAAGGACACCGCCAAGGGCTGGACCCGCAACCTGGACGACATCCTGCGCCGCTGCGCGGAGACCGTCGAGCTGGGCGGCACCCAGATCATGTTCCAGGGCGGCCACCACCCCGACTACGGCGTGGAGTACTACGAGAAGCACTTCTCGGCGATCAAGCAGGCCTTCCCGCAGCTGGTCATCCACTCCCTCGGCGCCTCCGAGGTCGAGCACATGGCCCGGATCTCCAAGGTCTCCGTCGAGGAGGCGATCCAGCGCATCCACGCCGCCGGTCTGGACTCCTTCGCGGGCGCCGGCGCCGAGCTGCTGCCCGAGCGCCCCCGCAAGGCGATCGCGCCGCTGAAGGAGTCCGGCGAGCGCTGGCTGGAGATCATGGAGGCGGCGCACAAGCTGGGCGTGGAGTCCACCTCCACCATGCTCATGGGCACGGGCGAGACCAACGCCGAGCGCATCGAGCACCTGCGCATGATCCGGGACGTCCAGGACCGTACGGGCGGCTTCCGCGCCTTCATCCCGTACACCTACCAGCCCGAGAACAACCACTTGAAGGGCCGCACCCAGGCCACCCTCTTCGAGTACCTGCGCATGATCGCCATCGCGCGCCTCTTCCTGGACAACGTCGCCCACATCCAGGGCTCCTGGCTGACCACGGGCAAGGAGGTCGGCCAGCTCTCGCTCCACTACGGCGCGGACGACCTGGGCTCGATCATGCTGGAGGAGAACGTCGTCTCCTCGGCGGGCGCCAAGCACCGCTCCAACCGCATGGAGATCATCGACCTGATCCGCAAGGCGGGCCGGGTCCCGGCGCAGCGCGCCACGACCTACGAGCACCTCCTCGTGCACGACGACCCGGCCGACGACCCGGTCGACGAGCGCGTGGTCTCGCACCTGTCCTCCACCGCCATCGAGGGCGGCACGGCCCACCCCGAACTCAAGCTCATCGACGCCAACTGAGCCGTCGGTGCTGACACTTCACCGCGTGCACGGGGTCCGGCTCACCGAGGGCGGTGAGCCGACCGCGGGGCACGCGGTCCTCGTCTCGGGCGCCCGCATCCAGGCCATCGGCCCGTACGAGCAGCTGTACGCGCAGCACGGCGAGCGGGCCCGCGTACGGGAGTGGGACGGCGTGATGACCCCGGGGCGCTGCGAGCCCGACGGCGCGGCCTACTTGGAAGCCGCCTACCACCCCGACCCCCGCGAGGCCGCCGAGCTGGGCACCGAGCCCCTGACCGGCGAGGCCCTGGCCGCCCTCGCCATGACCGACACCCGCTGGGGCGCCAGCGCGCGCCGCGGGGTGCAGCGCCTGCTGTCGACGGGCACGACCGCCCTGTGCGGCTCCTTCGCCCGCCCGTCGGTACGTACGGCCGTCCAGCGCTCGGGCATCCGCGTCCTGCCCGCACCCCGGCCCCTCACCCTGGCCGCCTCCGGCCCCGCCGACTTCGCGGTCCTGGCCGGCGACGGCAGCTGCCTGGCCACGGCGCTGGACGGCCGACTGGTCTTCCGGCGGCGCTGACCTGCCGCGTCGGCGCCGCCCGTCAACGATCCGTCAAGGCGACAACGTCCCACGTCAGGGCGGCGTCAACGCCAACGGAACGGCTCCTTCCGCCCGGCAGGATCTTCTGTGCGGGGACGGCCGGTTCGGCCGCTCACGATGCGAAGCAAGCAGTGCCCAGGCAATGCAGCAGCACCGATGGACCGCCCGAATGCCAAGAGGGGGGCATCGGGCCGTCCCCGTCCAAACACCTCGGGGACGGTAGGCGACAATGGCCGGGTGACCCGAGCATCCCTGGACAAGCAGCCGCACGAAGTCGCCGCGATGTTCGACGACGTGGCGGCCCGGTACGACCTCACCAACGACGTGCTGTCCCTGGGGCAGGCACGGCTGTGGCGCAAGGCGGTCAACGCCGCCATCGATCCCCGCCCGGCCGAGCGCGTGCTCGACCTCGCGGCCGGCACCGGCACCTCCTCGCTGCCCTTCACCCGCACCGGCGCCTACGTCGTGCCGTGCGACTTCTCCGTCGGGATGCTGCGCGAGGGCAAGAAGCGCCACCCCTGGCTGCCGCTGACCGCCGGTGACGCCACCCGACTCCCCTTCGCCGACGCCTCCTTCGACGCCGTCACCATCTCCTTCGGGCTGCGCAACGTCCAGGACACCGACGCCGCGCTCGCCGAGCTGTACCGCGTCACCAAGCCCGGCGGCCGGGTCGTGATCTGCGAGTTCAGCAGCCCGACCTGGGCGCCGTTTCGCACGGTCTACACCGAGTACCTCATGCGCGCGCTGCCGCCCGTGGCGCGCGCGGTGAGCAGCAACCCGGACGCCTACGTCTACCTCGCCGAGTCCATCCGCGCCTGGCCCGACCAGCCGGCGCTGGCCGCGCTGCTGCAGAAGGCGGGCTGGCGGGACGTGGCCTGGCGCAATCTGACGGGCGGGGTCGTGGCGCTGCACCGGGGGACCAAGCCCGAGCGGTGAGAAAGAGGGGCGCCCGCCCGCGGGCGCCCCCGTCACGGCTCGTGCCTCACAGCTCCAGCCGGTAGCAGTGCGCCGTCACCTTCGTGGCCGGAGACTGCAGCGTTCGGTCCAGCTCCATGCCCAGGCGCTGGGTGACCGCGATCGAGCGCGCGTTGCGGGCGTCCACCATCGCCACCACGTGGCGTACGCCGGCGGCCCGTACGGCATCCAGCGCGGCCTGCGCGGCCCGCGTCGCGTACCCCTTGCCCCAATGCGCCCTGCCCAGCCGCCAGCCGATCTCTATCTCGCCCGCCGGGCCCCACTCATAGGGCCAGGGCTGCGCGCCCGTGAACCCCATGACGCTTTCGCCCTCGGCCTCGGGATCGAGCATGGAGTAGAGACAGAAGCCCCGTTCGGCGTGGTGTCTGCGCTGGCGAGCGGTCAGCTCCTCGTACACCGACAGCTCGGCCGCCGACCCGCCGTGGAACTCCATCACCTCGGGGTGGTCGAACACGCGGTGCCAGTGCAGCGCGTCCTCTTCGGTCGGGACACGGAGCGTCAGGCCGGCGGTGGAGAGCGATTCGTTCATGGACCAACCCTTCAGGTTCTGATCACATACGCCCCCATAGACTGCACGCAACCAGTGCCGGTCGGCACCCAGATATCTAGTTCCGGGAGACCCAGCCGTGACCGTGACGGAGCCCGAGACCGAGTCCAGCCGCGCGCACACCGAGCACAGCGCCGACGTGATCGTCGTCGGGGCGGGCCCCGCCGGCTCGGCGACCGCCTATCACCTGGCCAAGTCCGGCCTGGACGTGCTCCTTCTGGAGAAGACCGCCTTCCCGCGCGAGAAGGTCTGCGGCGACGGCCTGACCCCGCGCGCCACCAAGCAGCTGGTCTCCATGGGCATCGACATCTCCGAGGAAGCGGGCTGGCTGCGCAACAAGGGACTGCGCATCATCGGCGGCGGCGTCCGCCTCCAGCTCGACTGGCCCGAGCTGGCCTCCTTCCCGGACTACGGACTCGTGCGCAAGCGCGACGACTTCGACGAGCAGCTGGCCCGCCAGGCCCAGAAGGCCGGCGCCCGGCTGCATGAGCGCTGCAACGTCGGCGCGCCGATCGTCAACGACCTCACCGGGCGCATCGAGGGCGTGCACGCCAAGCTCGGCGAGGAGAAGCGCCCCGTCACCTTCCACGCCCCGCTCGTCGTGGCCGCCGACGGCAACTCCACCCGGCTGTCCCTGGCGATGGGCCTGCACCGCCGCGAGGACCGCCCCATGGGCGTCGCGGTCCGCACGTACTTCACCTCGCCCCGCCACGACGACGACTACCTGGAGTCCTGGCTCGAACTGTGGGACCGGCGCGGCGCGCAGGACCGCCTGCTGCCCGGCTACGGCTGGATCTTCGGCATGGGCGACGGTACGTCCAACGTGGGCCTGGGCGTGCTGAACACCTCCCACTCCTTCAAGGAGCTGGACTGGCGGGAGATCCTCAAGGCCTGGTGCGCCTCGATGCCCGCCGACTGGGGCTACACCCCCGAGAACATGACCGGCCCCATCCGCGGCGCCGCCCTGCCCATGGCCTTCAACCGCCAGCCGCACTACACCCGCGGCCTGTTGCTCGTCGGCGACGCGGGCGGGCTGGTCAACCCCTTCAACGGCGAGGGCATCGCGTACGCCATGGAGTCCGGCGCCATCGCCGCCGAGGTCATCGTCCAGGCCCACGCCCGCGCCACGTACCAGCAGCGCGAGCTGGCCCTGCAGCGCTACCCGAAGGTCCTCAAGGACACCTACGGCGGCTACTACTCCATGGGCCGTGCCTTCGTGAAGCTCATCGGCAACCCCAAGGTCATGAAGATCGCCACCCAACGCGGCCTGACCCACCCCCTGTTGATGCGTTTCACCCTCAAGATGCTCGCCAACCTCACCGACCCCACGGGCGGGGACGCGATGGACCGCATCATCAACGGACTCTCGAAGGTGGCCCCGAAGGCGTAGCCGCATCCCGGCCGGGCGGAGCGGAAAAGTGTCCACAGGCTGTGGACGCGGTTTTTGCCCGCCCGCCCTGGCCTGCACATATTCGCTGGTGGCGGCGGGCGCGGGCCCATAGCGTGGACCGGTCAACGGCCGACGGGGTCCACGCCCCGTACGGGCGACGCGCTAGGCAAAGGGTGAGTCACGGTGCAGCACAACGGGTGGGCCGACGAACGGTACGGGGCGGTCGCGGACACCTTCGCGCGCAACTTCGAGGAATTCGGTGAACTGGGCGCCGCCGTCGCCGTGTTCGTCGACGGGCGCAAGGCCGTGGACCTGTGGGGCGGTACCGCCGACGCGCGCACCGGCCGCGCGTGGGAGCGGGACACCCTCGTCCCCGTCTTCTCCTGCGCCAAGGGCCTGGTCAGCATCTGCACCCACCTCCTCGCGCAGGAGGGGCGGCTGGACCTGGACGCCCCGGTGAGCCGCTACTGGCCCGAGTTCGCGCGCGCCGGCAAGGAGACGATCACTGCGCGCATGGTGCTGGCGCACCGCGCCGGGCTCCCCGTCCTGGACCGCACGCTCAGCTTCGAGGAGATCGCCGACTGGGCCCCCGTGGCCCGCGCGATCGAGGAGCAGGAACCGCTGTGGACACCGGGCGAGGCGTACGAGTACCACGCCCATGTCTTCGGCTTCCTCCTCGGCGAGGTGATCCGGCGCATCACCGGGCTCACCCCGGGCGCGTACTTCCGCAAGGCCGTCGCCGACGACCTGGGCCTGCGCACCTGGATCGGCCTGCCCGAGGCCGAACTCCCGCAGCTGGCACGGCTCGTGGAGGCCGAGGGACGGCCCCCGATGCCCGGCCCCGAGTCGATGATCACCCGCATGGTGACGATGAACGGCGCGCTCGCCTTCCCCGGGCTGGAGGAGCCGCACGGCTTCAACGACCCCGCGCTGCTGTGCGCCGAGATCCCCGCGGCGGGCGCCGTCTCCACCGCGCGCGGCCTGGCCACGCTGTACGCCGCGGCCGCAACCGGAGTCGACGGCTCGCGGCGGCTGCTGAGCGCGGACACCCTCACCGACGCCCTGCGCGAGCAGTCGGCCGGGCCGACCTGGTCGGGCATGGACTCGCCCGCGCGCTGGGGATCGGGCTTCCTGCTCGATGCGGCCGCCTTCCGCCCCCTGCTGGGCGAGCGCAGCTTCGGCAATGACGGCGCGGGCGGCCAGTTCGCCTTCGGAGACGACGAGTTCGGCGTCGGCTTCTCCTATGTCGCCAACCGCATGATCGGCCACGGCGATGCCCGCGCCAACCGCCTCGTCGCGTCGGTACGGGAGTGCCTGGCCGATTGACGCGTGGGGCCCGCTCGTGACGCTCCTGTCGCGAGCCGGCCCGGTAGCGCTACCTGTTCTGCACCCACCAGATCAGCAGGGAAACCACTCCTGCCCCAGTAGCCGTGCAAATTCCCTTGAATACGCTGATGCCCGCGGTGCGGACCCAGCCCTTCCAGACCTTGGTCTTGGGTGCGTCTTTGGTGTGGCTCTCGGCGGGAGAGCCGGTAAACTCCATGGCAGAGCGTCCTTTCGGAGATGCAGACCGGGATGCTTGGCGCTGGGGAGCCCCCGGCCGGATGCTTGCCGGCTCGGCCGTGCGGCTCCCTTTCGCTTATGTCTCTTCTTTCCATCCTCCCGTTTGAACTTTGGCGTCGAATCGTTGGTAGCACCCTTGGCAGTGCCAAGGGTGCTCAGCCATACTGTCGAGGATGCCCGGCAATTGAAGGAACTTTCCCGAGATCGCAGATCCATGGGGGTCGCATGCGCCTCGAGGGTGCCGATTTACGGTGGTGGAAGAGCTCGGCCACGGGGACGGGTAACTGTGTTGAGGTGGCTGTTGTCGGTTGCGCCACCGCACGGGATTCCATCGTCGTAAGGGATTCCAAGGACCCGAACGGCCCATGGATTACGTTCGGTTCCGGCGCGTGGCAGTCGTTCGTGAGTGAACTCGGCGGGGAAATCTCGCGCCTGCGGCCAGAGCCCTGAGGATGCAAGGTCATGCGGTCCACCGAGTTCACCCGCTTCACTGTTGTTCGCCGAAGAGGAATTCTTGGGTAATGTCCTTTGCCACGCCCTTCTCGACCTCCCAGAAGTCGTCGAGATAGTCGGTCGGCCGCCGCTGCGCATCACGCCCGAGAGCCTTTTCACTGAAGATCAGCGAGCCGTCCGGGTTCTCCAGATACGCGACCAGTTCGTCCTCTTCGTTCGGGAACTCGAAGATCACGTACGGTGACTGGAAGCGTCGGTAGATGCCGGCCGTGAAGGGGACGGCCAGCACCCGCACATTGGTCAACTCGCTGACGGTCAGCAGCTTCTGGTACTGCCGCTCCATGGTCGCCGGTGTGCCGACGGCGCGGCGGACGGCGGCTTCGTCGAGGATGAAGAAGAGCTCGGGGCCGTCCGGGTTCATCAGGCGGTCCTGGCGCTCCATACGCAGCTGGATCAGCTGCTCCGCCCTTTCCTCGCCGACCTTGAGTCCCTTGAGCACCGCTTGCGCGTACTCCTCGGTCTGGAGCAGTCCGGGCACCAGATTGGGCTCAAAGTTTCGAATGATGGAGGCGGATCCCTCGTAGCCGAGATAGGTCTGGAAGTCCTGGCCGATCAACGCGCGGTAGGTGGCCCACCACGGTGGCTGCCGGGCCGCGCGGGCCATGTCGGTGAGCGCCTGGATCTGTTCGGGATCCGTGACTCCGTAGTGCGCCAGAAGCACCCGTACGTCCGTTACGGACACACCGACAGTTCCCGCCTCAATTCGAATTACTTTCGACGGCGACCACTCTAGTTGCTCGGCCACCTGGCGTTGCTTCAGGCCGGCGCTCTCCCGTGCCTTGCGCAAGCGATCGCGCAGGCGCGCTCGCTGGAATACGGGTTCCTCCTGGGGCATGTGGTCCTCCATCTTCACGCAGCTGGTAGTGCCGGGCAGTAAGCTGACGGCCCGCGCACTTCTTGCACGACTCCAAACAGCGGTCTGGCACCTTGCCTGCTCTCTGCTGGTGGCCAAGCTGTCCGGCAGGGGTCCAACTGCGGGTAGGCGCATCGCGTTACTCCTAACTGCAGCCTTGGCATCTGCCCTCACGCAAACAGCCCGATGGTGGTTTGCCACATGGCATCTAGCATCTATCGCCCATGGGCATAAGACAAGCCCTACCTGCACCTTCTGCGAGAAGGGGACAGGTAGGGACGAGACGTCTGTTATGCCTGGTCGTCAGGGTGTTTCTATGGGGCCTTTGTTCCGGGAAAGGGAATCTTCCGGCGAGGGGGCCGATCTACCGAATGGGCTATTCCGTAAACGCCCGGTGATTCGCTCAGACGGTCAGCCGTTCCCCCTCGCCCGCCGCCGCGCGTACCAGGAGTTCCGTCAGCTCCTGGGGGCACGACAGCATGGGCCAGTGGCCCGTGGCGAGGTCGAAGAGGCCGACGCGGGGGTCGGCCAGGCGCCGGAACCTGGGGTCGTCGCTGGTGGCGACCAGGGACCGCACCACCTCGACGGTCATGCCGTTCGCGGTGCAGCAGATGCCGGTCGAGGGCAGTTCGGCGTGCGAGCCGGTCAGCCGCAGCGGCTGTTCCAGGGTGCCGAGCGGCTGCGGGGCGGCGAGCAGGGACAGGCGCTCTCGCTCCTGCTCCGCGATGCCCTCAAGGCTGCCCCACTGCGAGTCGTCCAGCGGCGGCGGGGGGACGAGACGTCCCTTGCCCGACTCCTCGGCCCGGCGCAGCATCCGCTCCTTCATCTCCTCGTCGGGGGTCATGCCCAGGACGGATTCGCCGTCGACGGGCAGCGGCGCGTCCAGGTAGACGAGGTGGGCGATCCGCTCCGGGCGCCGGTCGGCGGCGGCGAGGGTGGGGAAGATGCCGTAGCAGTGGCCGACGAGCACGACGTCCGAGAGCTGCTCGTTGTCCAGGACCTGGACGATGTCCTCGACGTGGGTGTCCAGGTTCGTCTCGGGCCCGGCCAGGTGGCGGCGGTCGCCCATGCCGGTGAGGGTCACCGGGTACGCGCGGTGCCCGCCCGCCCGCAGCCCCTCGGCCACGTCACGCCAGATCCATCCACCGGTCATTCCACCCGATACCAGTACGAAGTCGGTCATGAGTGTTCTCCTTCGTGTGCTCGAGACGTTCCGGGCGTCGCGCACCCGCCATCACCGGCACCGTAGGAACTCCCCGTGCGGGCGATTCAAGGCCCTGGGCAACTTCGGGGCGATCGGCCGCCGTTGGGGCTGCGCCCGCCCATCGTCCCCCGGCGGGATTCGGCGGGGGAGGGTTCGGCTCTTCTTGTGGCCCACCGCCTCGTAAGGGTGATGTGGGCCGCGATACGCGGGCGGGGACGGCAGCGGCGCGAGACGGTGCCGGGGTGATGGTTCAGCAGGAAGTCGTGGTCCGCCAGGGCGGGCGCAGAGTTCAGCTTCCGCCGGTGTGCCGGGCCTGTGGGCAGCCGATGTGGTGGGACGTGTCGTACCCCTACGAGCACTGCTGGTACTGCTCCACCTGCTGCTATCCCTCCGAGGCCGACCGCGCGCCGGACCCCCGGACGGCGGGCGAGGAGGGCAAGGCCGTGGTCAGGCCCGGGTGAGGGCCGCAGCGGGGCCCTGGGCATGCCGAAGGGCCGTCGCCCCCGAGCGGTGGGAGCGACGGCCCTTGCGGTGAGCGAGGTGTCCCTTAGAGGACGCGCACCGCGCCGGTCGGCTGGCTGTAGCTCAGCGGACGCTCGACGATGCCGGTGCTCGGGTTCTGGGCGCCGATGAACTTGCCGCCGCCGACGTAGACGCCGACGTGGTAGGCGCTGCCCGCGCTGCCCCAGTAGAGGATGTCGCCGACCTGCAGGTTGCCGAGGCCGACCTGGGTGCCGGCGGTCGACTGCGGCTGCGAGGTGCGCGGCAGGTCGATGCCGATCTGGCGGTAGGCCGCCTGGACCAGGCTGGAGCAGTCGTAAGCGCCGTTGCCGGAGGCACCGAGGACGTACGCCTTGCCCAGCTGCGCGCGCAGGAAGCTGACGAGCTGCGCGGTGCTGCCGGTGGCGGCGCTGGAGGAGGAAGAGGAAGAGCCGGAGTCGGAGGAGCCGGCGGAGGACGGCGCGGAGTTGGTGCTCAGCGTCGAGCGCTCCGAGGAGCGGGAGGCGCGGGCCTCGGCCTGCTCCTTCTCCTTGGCCTTGGCCTTGCGGGCCTCCTCGGCCTTCTTCTCGGCCTCGGCCTTGCGCTCGGCGTCGGCCTTGTTCTTCTCGGCGTCCTTGGCGGCCTGCGAGCCCGCGGCGTCCGCTGCGGCCTTGACCTCGTAGCCGAGGGCAGCCTGCTGCGTGGTGTCGACGGTCTGCGCGAGCGCCGTCTCCAGGGCGGCGGGGGAGATGGTGGGCATCTCCTGGGTCTCGGCGACGGGCTTGTCGGCAGCGTTGGCCGGAACCGCCGCGCCGGTCACCGCGAGGGTGAGGATGCCACCGGTGACCCCTGCACGCAGTGCCCGCGAGGACGCGGAACGGCGGGGCTTCCGGTGGCTGGGTATGTGTGCGTTCGGGGACATAGCAACACGGCTATCAGGAGCCACAGGTTGCTGCCAACAAAGGTGTTCTGCGCCACACTTGACGCGTACGCGCTGAAAAAACCGGACTTTCGGCCGACAGGCGACCGGAGTTCGCGCCGCCCCGGATTGGCGATCATGTTCCTACGCATGGGATTTACCGCCCGGCGAGGTCCTCGGGCGTGCTTATCACCTTCACATCCGCCACGCCAAGGCTGCCCGGCGGTCAAGCATTTATCGCGTGAAGTCGCGTGGGATAGCTCACTTCTGTATGCCCGTTATGTTCCTGTGACCAGGCCGCGACGCCCGTGACGCGGAGGGTCGGCGCGATGGGTGCGAAGATCGTCCGTTTTCCGCTCCCGAAGATCGTCCGCAGCTCGTGAACGAGAGCACGCGCCGACGATCTTCGAGACCGCCGGAAGGGATCTTCGGGTGACCCCCGCTCGCCGCCGCCCCTTTTCCTCCGCGCCCGCGTCACGCCTGCGGGCGTACGCGACATACCAGTTGACGGCGTTCAGGGCCAATTTGCTTGTACGTGCCATCTCTTGATAGAGGCGGCCCGGCGCTGACCAGGGGTAACACCGCCAATTGTCACCACTCGTGATCACTCGGCCGCTTCGCGTATGAAGATCACCGCTGATCCGACTTCATGATCCTTCGTCAGGTGGTGGAGATCACAAAGGCGTTGTTGTACCCCGTGTCGCAGATCACAGACCGTCGGGCATAGGATGCAGGCGGCTCGGGCTTGTGAACTGCCTCACATACGCACGATCTCCATGAGGCGGCAAGCGGGTCCGGGCGGACCGCCATCCAGTCATCGTCGACTGAAGGGAGCGAGGACGGTGAACGCTTACGCGCCCATCCTCGTACTGGGAGCCCTCGGGGCAGGCTTTGCGATCTTCTCCGTCGTCATGGCCACTCTTGTCGGACCCAGGCGCTACAACCGGGCCAAGCTCGAGGCGTACGAATGCGGAATCGAGCCGACCCCACAGCCCTCCGGCGGCGGCCGCTTCCCGATCAAGTACTACCTGACGGCGATGCTCTTCATCGTCTTCGACATCGAGATCGTCTTCCTCTACCCCTGGGCCGTCACCTTCGACGCCCTGGGGCTGTTCGGGCTCGTGGAGATGCTCCTCTTCGCGCTCACCGTCTTCGTCGCCTACGCCTATGTCTGGCGCCGCGGCGGCCTGGAATGGGACTAGGGGCCACCAATGGGACTTGAAGAGAAGCTGCCCAGCGGCTTTTTGCTGACCACCGTCGAACAGGCCGCTGGCTGGGTGCGCAAGTCATCGGTCTTCCCCGCCACCTTCGGCCTGGCCTGCTGCGCCATCGAGATGATGACCACCGGCGCGGGCCGCTACGACCTCGCGCGCTTTGGCATGGAGGTCTTCCGCGGCTCGCCGCGGCAGGCGGACCTGATGATCGTGGCGGGCCGGGTGAGCCAGAAGATGGCGCCCGTACTGCGGCAGGTCTACGACCAGATGCCGAACCCCAAGTGGGTCATCTCCATGGGTGTTTGCGCCTCGTCGGGCGGGATGTTCAACAACTACGCGATCGTCCAGGGCGTGGACCACATCGTGCCGGTGGACATCTATCTGCCGGGCTGTCCGCCGCGGCCGGAAATGCTGATGGACGCCATTCTCAAACTGCACCAGAAGATCCAGGAGACCAAGCTCGGGGTGAATGCCAGGCAGGCGGCCCGCGAGGCGGAGGAAGCGGCGCTCAAGGCGCTCCCGACGATCGAGATGAAGGGGCTGCTGCGGTGAACGGCAACTCCACCGGGGCGTCCAACGGCGTCAACCCCGAAAAAGACCTCAACGCCCAGAATCTGCCAGGGCAGCGCGGTGACGGCGGCGAGGAAGTCCGCGTCCAGCGCGGCATGTTCGGCGCCGACAACGGCGGTGACACCTCCGGCTACGGCGGGCTGGTGCGCACCGTACGCCTGCCGGGTGCCGCCTCGCGGCCGTACGGCGGATGGTTCGACGAGGTCGCCGACGAGCTCGAAGGAGCCCTGGACGAGGCGGGGCTGGTCCCCGAGAACGTCATCGCGAAGACGGTCGTGGACCGCGCGGAGCTGACCTTCCACATCGAGCGTGAGTTCCTGCCGGCGACCGCCAGGATCCTGCGGGACGACCCGGCGCTGCGCTTCGAGCTGTGCACGGGCGTGAGCGGGGTGCACTTCCCCGGCGACAAGGGGCGCGAGCTGCACGCGGTCTACCACCTGCGCTCGATCACCCACAACCGGCTGATCCGGCTGGAGGTCTCGGCGCCCGACGCCGACCCGCACCTGCCCTCGATCGTGGACATCTACCCGACCAACGACTGGCACGAGCGCGAGGTCTACGACTTCTTCGGCCTCATTTTCGACGGCCACCCCGCGCTCACCCGGATCATGATGCCCGACGACTGGCAGGGCTTCCCGCAGCGCAAGGACTACCCGCTCGGCGGCATCCCCGTCGAGTACAAGGGCGCCCAGATCCCGGCTCCCGACCAGCGGAGGTCGTACAGCTGATGACTGCATCCCACGCAACTCCCCGCGATACGACCGAGGGCACGGTCTATACGGTCACCGGCGGCGACTGGGACGAGGTGGCGGCGGCCGCCGCCCGTACCGACGACGAGCGGATCGTCGTCAACATGGGCCCGCAGCACCCCTCCACGCACGGCGTGCTCCGGCTCATCCTGGAGATCGACGGTGAGACCGTCACCGAGGCCCGCTGCGGAATCGGCTATCTGCACACCGGAATCGAGAAGAACCTCGAATTCCGTACGTGGACGCAGGGCACGACCTTCGTCACCCGCATGGACTATCTGACGCCGTTCTTCAACGAGACGGCGTACTGCCTGGGCGTGGAGAAGCTGCTCGGCATCGAGGAGCAGGTCCCCGACCGGGCCTCGGTCATCCGCGTGCTGCTGATGGAGCTCAACCGGCTCTCCTCGCACCTGGTGTGCATCGCCACCGGCGGCATGGAGCTGGGCGCCACCACCATCATGATCTACGGATTCCGGGACCGCGAACTGATCCTGGACATCTATGAGTTGATCACCGGGCTGCGGATGAACCACGCCTATATCCGGCCCGGCGGGCTCGCCCAGGACCTGCCGCCGGGGGCGGTGGACCAGGTCCGCGAGTTCGTGAAGAAGATGCGCAAGAACCTCCCCGAGTACGACAAGCTCGCCACCGGCAACCCCGTCTTCAAGGCCCGCATGGTCGACATCGGCTATCTGGACCTGGCCGGGTGCATGGCCACCGGCGCCACCGGGCCCGTACTGCGCTCCGCCGGACTGCCGCACGACCTGCGCAAGTCCCAGCCGTACTGCGGCTACGAGAACTACGACTTCGAGGTGCCCACCGCCGACACCTGCGACGCCTACGGCCGCTTCCTGATCCGGCTGGAGGAGATGCGCCAGTCGCTGCGCATCATCGAGCAGTGCCTGGACCGGCTGGAGCCGGGCCCGGTGATGGTGGCGGACAAGAAGATCGCCTGGCCCGCCCAACTGGCGCTGGGCCCGGACGGGCTGGGCAACTCCCTGGACCACATCAAGAAGATCATGGGTACCTCGATGGAGGCCTTGATCCACCACTTCAAGCTGGTGACGGAGGGATTCCGGGTCCCGCCCGGACAGGCGTACACGGCCGTGGAGTCGCCCAAGGGCGAGCTGGGCGTGCACATGGTCAGCGACGGCGGCACCCGCCCCTACCGCGTCCACTTCCGCGACCCGTCCTTCACCAACTTGCAGGCCATGGCGGCGATGTGCGAGGGCGGCCAGGTCGCCGACGTCATCGTCGCCGTCGCATCCATCGATCCCGTGATGGGAGGCGTCGACCGGTGACAGACGTATCCGTGACGAGCCTGGGCATGCCCCAGCTCCCCGCCCCGGACTATCCGGCCGATGTACGGGCCCGGCTGGAGGCGGACGCCAAGGAGGTGATCGGCCGCTACCCCGGCTCGCGCTCCGCGCTGCTGCCGCTGCTGCACCTCGTCCAGGCCGAGGAGGGGCATGTCACCCGCACCGGCATCCGCTTCTGCGCCGAGCAGCTGGGGCTGACCACCGCCGAGGTCACGGCGGTGGCGACCTTCTACACCATGTACCGCCGCGGGCCCGGCGGCGACTACCAGGTCGGGGTGTGCACCAACACGCTGTGCGCGGTGATGGGCGGCGACGCCATCTTCGAGACGCTCAAGGAGCACCTGGGCGTCGGCAACGGAGAGACGACCGAGGACGGCAAGGTCACCCTCGAACACATCGAGTGCAACGCGGCCTGCGACTTCGCGCCCGTGGTGATGGTCAACTGGGAGTTCTTCGACAACCAGACGCCCGACAGCGCCAAGCGCCTGGTGGACGACCTGCGCTCCGGCCGGGGCGCCGAGCCGACCCGGGGCGCGCCGCTGTGCACGTACAAGGAGACCGCCCGCATCCTGGCGGGCTTCCCCGACGAGCGGCCCGGCGCGGTGGAGGCCACCGGCGGCGCCGGGCCCGCCTCGCTGATCGGGCTGAGGCTGGCCAAGGGGGAGGCGGCGCCGGGCCGGATCGTGGCTCCGCGCACCTCCGGCTATCCGGCGGACGAGCCGCCGCCGGGGCACCCCAGCTCCCATGACGCGCCGCACAAGACGGCCGCCTCCGACCCCGACCACCCGTCCGGTCCCGTGTCCAAGGAGGGGGAGTGATGACGATGGCGACCGAACAGGGGGGCGCCTCCCGGCCCGGAGCCGGGGGCGAGGGCAGCCCGGAGAAGATCCTCGCGCCGGTGCTGTCCGCCTTCTGGGACCAGCCGGGCTCCTGGACGCTGGAGACCTACCGGCGCCACGACGGCTACCAGGGCATGCGCAAGGCCCTCGCGATGGCTCCCGACGACGTCATCGCGTACGTCAAGGACTCCGGTCTGCGCGGCCGCGGCGGCGCGGGCTTCCCCACCGGCATGAAGTGGCAGTTCATTCCGCAGGGCGACGGCAAGCCGCACTATCTCGTCGTCAACGCCGACGAGTCGGAGCCGGGCACCTGCAAGGACATCCCCCTTCTGTTCGCCAATCCGCACTCGCTCATCGAGGGCATCGTGATCGCGTGCCACGCGATCCGCTCGAACCACGCCTTCATCTATCTGCGCGGTGAAGTCGTGCCCGTACTGCGGCGGTTGCACGAGGCCGTACGGGAGGCGTACGAGGCGGGCTACCTCGGCCACGACATCCTCGGCTCGGGCCTGGACCTGGACGTCACCGTGCACGCGGGCGCGGGCGCGTACATCTGCGGCGAGGAGACCGCGCTGCTGGACTCCCTGGAGGGGCGTCGCGGACAGCCCCGGCTGCGTCCTCCCTTCCCCGCGGTGGCGGGCCTTTACGCCTGCCCCACTGTGGTGAACAACGTCGAATCCATCGCGTCGGTTCCCGCGATCCTCAACAAGGGCAAGGACTGGTTCCGTTCGATGGGCAGCGAGAAGTCCCCGGGCTTCACGCTGTACTCCCTCTCCGGCCATGTCACCAACCCCGGCCAGTACGAAGGCCCGTTGGGCATCACCCTGCGCCAGCTGCTGGACATGAGCGGCGGCATGCGCGCCGGGCACCGGCTGAAGTTCTGGACGCCCGGCGGCTCCTCCACGCCGATGTTCACCGACGAGCACCTGGACGTGCCGCTGGACTACGAGGCCGTGGGCGCGGCCGGCTCGATGCTGGGCACCAAGGCGCTGCAGTGCTTCGACGAGACCACCTGTGTGGTGCGCGCGGTCACGCGCTGGACGGAGTTCTACGCCCACGAGTCCTGCGGAAAGTGCACCCCGTGCCGCGAAGGCACCTACTGGCTGGTGCAGTTGCTGCGCGACATCGAGGCAGGCAAGGGCCGCATGGACGACCTGGACAAGCTCAGCGACATCGCCGACAACATCAACGGCAAGTCCTTCTGCGCGCTGGGCGACGGCGCCGCGTCCCCCATCTTCTCCTCGCTGAAGTACTTCCGCGAGGAGTACGAGCAGCACATCACCGGCAAGCGCTGCCCCTTCGACCCCGCCAAGTCGACCCTGTGGGCCGACAACGACGCTCACCTGGAGGTGAACGCGTGACGATCACCACCAACGCACCCTCCGGAGGCGGAGAGGCGGCACTCCCGCCGGAGGACCTCGTCACCCTGACCATCGACGGCATCGAGATCAGCGTCCCCAAAGGCACGCTGGTCATCCGGGCCGCCGAGCTGCTGGGCATCGAGATCCCCCGGTTCTGCGACCACCCGCTGCTGGACCCGGCCGGCGCCTGCCGCCAGTGCATCGTCGAGATCGAGGGCCAGCGCAAGCCCATGGCCTCGTGCACCATCACCTGCACCGACGGCATGGTCGTCAAGTCCCAGCTCACCTCGCCGGTCGCCGACAAGGCGCAGCGCGGCGTGATGGAACTGCTGCTGATCAACCACCCGCTGGACTGCCCGGTCTGCGACAAGGGCGGCGAGTGCCCGCTGCAGAACCAGGCCATGTCCGCCGGGCAGGCCGATTCGCGTTTCGAGGGGAAGAAGCGCACCTACGAAAAGCCGGTGCCGATCTCGAAGCAGGTGCTGCTGGACCGCGAGCGGTGCGTGCTGTGCGCGCGCTGCACCCGCTTCTCCAACCAGGTCGCCGGCGACCCGATGATCGAGCTGATCGAGCGGGGCGCCCTCCAGCAGGTCGGCACCGGCGAGGGCGACCCCTTCGAGTCGTACTTCTCCGGCAACACCATCCAGATCTGCCCGGTGGGCGCGCTGACCTCCGCCGCCTACCGCTTCCGCTCCCGCCCCTTCGACCTGGTCTCCTCCCCGTCGGTGTGCGAGCACTGCGCGGGCGGCTGTGCGACGCGTACGGACCACCGGCGCGGCAAGGTCATGCGGCGGCTGGCGGCCGACGACCCCGAGGTCAACGAGGAGTGGATCTGCGACAAGGGCCGGTTCGCCTTCCGCTACGCCCAGCAGCGCGACCGCCTGGAGACCCCTCTGGTGCGCAACGCCGAGACCGGCGAACTGGAGCCGGCCAGCTGGCCCGAGGCGCTTGAGGCCGCGGCCCGGGGGCTCGCGGACGCCCGCGGCCGGGCGGGCGTGCTCACCGGCGGCCGGCTCACCGTCGAGGACTCCTACGCCTACGCCAAGTTCGCCCGGATCGCCCTGGACACCAACGACATCGACTTCCGGGCGCGGGTGCACAGCGCGGAGGAGGCCGACTTCCTGGCCGCGCGGGTGGCCGGGCGCGGACGGGACCTGGACGGCAGCGGGGTGACGTACTCCTCGTTGGAGAAGGCGCCCGCCGTCCTCCTGGCCGGCATCGAGGCCGAGGAGGAGGCCCCCGGCGTCTTCCTGCGGCTGCGCAAGGCCCACCGCAAGCACGGGCAGCAGGTCTTCGGCATCGCCCCGTACGCCACGCGCGGCCTGGAGAAGGCCCGGGGCGTGCTGCTGCCGGCCGCGCCGGGTACCGAGACGGAGTGGCTGGACGCGCTGGGCGGCGGCACCGGGCTTCAGGGCGAGGGACAGAAGGCGGCCGAGGCACTGCGCCAGGAGGGCGCGGTGATCGTCGTCGGTGAGCGGCTGGCCGCCGTGCCCGGGGCGCTGACCGCCGCCGTGCGCGCCGCCACGGCCACCGGCGCCCGCCTGGTGTGGATCGCGCGCAGGGCCGGTGAGCGCGGCGCCGTGGAGGCCGGGGCGCTGCCCGCGCTGCTGCCCGGCGGCCGCCCGGCCACCGACCCGCGGGCCCGCGAGGAGGTCGCCGCCGCCTGGGGGGTGGCCGAACTCCCGCACCGCTACGGGCGCGACACCGGCCAGATCGTCCAGGCCGCGGCCACCGGAGAGCTGCGGGCGCTGGTGGTGGCGGGCGTCGACCCGGCCGACCTGCCGGACCCGGCGCGGGCCCTGACCGCCCTGGACGAGGTGGGCTTCCTGCTCAGCCTGGAGATGCGGCCGACCGCGGTCACCGCGCGCGCCGATGTGGTGCTGCCGGTGGCCGCCGTCGCCGAGAAGCCCGGGACCTTCCTCAACTGGGAAGGCCGGGCGCGGCTGTTCGAGGCCGCGCTCAAGCCCGACCAGATGACCCGGCGGCACCTGCTGCCGGACGCGCGGGTGCTGCACATGCTCGCCGACGCCATGGACGCCCACCTGGCGCTGCCCGACGTACGGGCGGTACGCCGCGAGATGGACCGGCTCGGCGCCTGGGACGGGCCGCACGCCACCGACCCCGTGGAGCGGGGGCGCGCGCTGCCCCGCCCGGAGCCGGGCGAGGCGGTGCTCGCCGGACACCGGCTGCTGCTGGACCAGGGGCGCCTCCAGGACGGCGACGAGGCCCTGGCCGGCACCCGGCACGCGGCCGTGGCCCGCCTCTCGCAGGCCACCGCCGACGAGAGCGGCGTCAAGGACGGCGACCTGCTCGCGGTGAGCGGCCCCGCCGGGTCCGTACACCTGCCGCTGAAGGTCACGCCGATGCCCGACCGGGTGGTGTGGCTGCCGCTGAACTCGGTGGGCGGCGGCGTCGTGGCCGACACCGGCGCGCGCCCCGGGGAACTGGTGAAGATCTCGGCCGCCCCCGGCGCCCCCACCGCGCCGGACGCCGCCAAGGAGGTGGACGCATGATGCGCCAACTGGCGGCGGGCAACGCCGTACTGGCACAGGAAGACCTGTCGATGTTCGGCCGCGACCCGTGGTGGCTCATCATCATCAAGGCGATCTTCTGCTTCGCCTTCCTCATGCTGACCGTGCTGTTCTCCATCGTGTGGGAGCGCAAGGTCGTCGCCTGGATGCAGCTGCGCATCGGCCCCAACCGGCACGGTCCCTGGGGCATGCTGCAGTCCCTGGCCGACGGCATCAAGCTGATGCTCAAGGAGGACCTGGTCGTCAAGCGCGCGGACAAGGCGGTCTACGTCCTCGCGCCGATCGTCGCCGCCATCCCGGCGTTCATGGCGATCGCGGTGATCCCCTTCGGGCCGGCCGGCAACGAGATCTCGATCTTCGGTGTCCGTACCCCGATGCAGCTCACCGACCTGCCGATCGGCATCCTCTACATCCTGGCCACGGCCTCGGTCGGCATCTACGGCATCGTGCTGGCCGGCTGGTCCTCGGGCTCGACCTACCCGCTGCTGGGCGGGCTGCGCTCGTGCGCGCAGATGATCTCCTACGAGATCGCGATGGGCCTGTCCTTCGCGGCGGTCTTCCTGTACTCCGGGTCGATGTCCACCTCCACCATCGTGGAGGCGCAAGCGGACAAGTGGTACGTCCTGCTGCTGCCGGTGTCCTTCATCATCTACATCGTCGCGATGGTGGGCGAGACCAACCGGGCGCCGTTCGACATGCCGGAGTCCGAGGGCGACCTGGTCGGCGGCTTCAACACCGAGTACTCCTCGATCAAGTTCGCGATGTTCATGCTCGCCGAGTACATCAACATGGTCACCGTCTCGGCGGTCGCGGTCACCCTCTTCCTGGGCGGCTGGCGCGCCCCGTACCCGATCAGCGAGTTCTGGGCGGGCGCCAACCACGGCTGGTGGCCGCTCCTGTGGTTCGTGATCAAGGTGCAGCTGCTGCTGTTCTTCTTCATCTGGCTGCGCGGCACGCTCCCACGGGTGCGCTACGACCAGTTCATGCGGCTGGGCTGGAAGATCCTCATCCCCGTCTCGCTGACCTGGCTGATGCTGGTGGCCACGGTGCGGGCCCTGAAGAACGAGGGCTACGACTTCCAGCAGATCGTGCTCTACGTCGGCGGCGCGGCCGTCGCGCTGCTGCTGATCTCGCTGGTCGCGGACTTCTTCCGGCGCAGCGAGAAGGCACAGGACAAGGCCGCGCCCGAGCCCGGCTTCGACCCGATGGCCGGCGGCTTCCCCGTACCGCCGCTGCCCGGACAGAGCCTGCCGCCGGTGCCGCGCCGACGGCCGCGCGGGGAGCGGGAGTTGATTGTCAGTGGTGGCGTCGATACTGCGAGTGACGCAATGAGTGGAAAGGGGGGCGACGGTGCCTGACTTCCAAAACCCGGTGGCCGGCTTCGGCGTGACCTTCAAGGCCATGTTCAAGAAGCGGCTCACCGAGCAGTATCCGGAGGAGAAGAAGCCGACCGCGCCCCGCTTCCACGGGCGCCATCAGCTCAACCGGCATCCGGACGGCCTGGAGAAGTGCGTCGGCTGCGAGCTGTGCGCCTGGGCCTGCCCGGCGGACGCCATCTACGTCGAGGGCGCGGACAACACCGAAGAGGAGCGCTACTCCCCCGGGGAGCGCTACGGCCGCGTCTACCAGATCAACTACCTGCGCTGCATTCTGTGCGGCCTGTGCGTGGAGGCCTGCCCGACCCGCGCCCTGACCATGACCAACGAGTACGAACTCGCCGACCGCACCCGCGAATCGCTCATCTACACCAAGGAGGAGCTGCTCGCGGGGCTGGAGGAGAGCATGGTCGACTCCCCGCACGCCATCTATCCGGGCATGACGGAGAAGGACTACTACAGCGGCCTGGTCACCGAGGCCGCGCCGGGCACCGAGCGGCAGGTCGCCGTCAGCAAGGGGGAGCGGCCCGAGGAACCCCGGCAGACGGCCGCCGCCTCCGGTGAGGACGAACCGGCCGCGAAGGAGGTGGCCCGGTGATGACCTCCCCGGCCGCCGCGGCCGCCAACTCCCTTGCCGCCGCTGCCTCCCAGACCTCCACCGGCGAGGCCGTGCAGTTCTGGATCCTGGGCATCGTCGCCGTCATCGGGGCGCTGTGCACGATCCTGATGAAGCGGGCGGTGCACAGCGCGCTCTCCCTGGCCGGCACCATGATCATCCTTGCGGTGTTCTACCTGGCCAACGGCGCGTACTTCCTGGGCGTCGTACAGGTCGTCGTCTACACCGGCGCGATCATGATGCTGTTCCTCTTCGTCGTGATGCTCGTCGGCGTCACCGCGGCCGACTCCCTCAAGGAGACCCTCAAGGGCCAGCGCTGGCTGGCCGCGACATGCGGGCTCGGCTTCGGCATCCTGCTGATCGCCGGCCTCGGCAACGCCTCCCTCAAGCAGTTCAACGGGCTCGGCGAGGCCAATGCCGGCGGCAACGTGCAGGGCCTGGCGGCACTGATCTTCACCAAGTACGTCTTCGCCTTCGAGATCACCGGCGCGCTGCTGATCACCGCGGCCGTCGGTGCGATGGTGCTCACCCACAAGGAGCGCACCGAGCGCGCCAAGACGCAGCGCGAGCAGGCCGAGCAGCGCGTACGCGAGGGCAGGCAAGTCACCCCGCTCCCCGCCCCGGGCGTCTACGCCCGGCACAACGCGGTCGACATCCCCGGCCTGCTGCCGGACGGCACGCCCTCCGAGCTGACCGTCAACCCGACGCTGCGCGAGCGCGGTCAGATCCGGGATGTCTCCGGTGAGGCACTGGCCGAGCTCAAGGCGCTGGAGCAGCGCTCCGAGCGGTGGCTGGAGCGCGGCGAGGGGGCCGGGCCGCAAGCAGATGCGCCACAGCGCGGCGAGCGCGGAGAGGAAGCCAAGCGATGAGTCCCGTCAACTACCTCTACCTGGCCGCCCTGTTGTTCACCATCGGCGCGGCAGGGGTGCTGATCAGGCGGAACGCCATCGTGGTGTTCATGTGCATCGAGCTGATGCTCAACGCCTGCAACCTGGCCTTCGTGGCGTTCTCGCGGATGCACGGCAACCTCGACGGCCAGATCATCGCGTTCTTCACGATGGTCGTCGCGGCCGCCGAGGTCGTGGTCGGCCTGGCGATCATCGTGTCGATCTTCCGCACCCGCCATACGGCCTCGGTCGACGACGCCAGCCTGATGAAGCTGTAAGGGGCCAGCAAAGTGGAGAACTTGATCGCGCTGCTCGTCGCGGCACCGCTTCTGGGAGCGGCCCTCCTGCTGTGCGGCGGAAAGAGACTGGACCGCGCGGGGCACTGGATCGGCACCCTGCTGGCGGTGGCCTCCTTCGGCATCGCCGTACCGCTCCTGGTGGAGATGGCGGGCCGGGGCGCCGAGGACCGCGCCATGCACCAGCACCTGTTCAGCTGGATCCCCGTCGGCGGCTTCCAAGCCGATGTCGCCTTCCAGCTCGACCAGTTGTCGATGACCTTCGTCCTGCTGATCACCGGTGTCGGATCGCTGATCCACATCTATTCGATCGGCTACATGGAGCACGACGAGCGGCGCCGCCGCTTCTTCGGCTACCTCAACCTCTTCCTCGCGGCGATGCTGCTGCTCGTCATCGCCGACAACTACCTTCTGCTGTACGTCGGATGGGAGGGCGTGGGCCTGGCCTCCTACCTCCTGATCGGCTTCTGGCAGCACAAGCCCAGCGCGGCCACCGCCGCCAAGAAGGCGTTCCTGGTCAACCGCGTCGGCGACATCGGCCTGTCCATCGCGATCATGCTGATGTTCACGACGTTCGGGACCTTCGCCTTCGGGCCGGTGCTCGGCGCCGCGGGTGAGACCAGCGAGGGCAAGCTCACCGCGATCGGACTGATGCTGCTGCTGGCCGCCTGCGGCAAGTCCGCCCAGGTGCCGCTGCAGTCCTGGCTCGGGGACGCGATGGAGGGCCCGACCCCCGTCTCGGCCCTGATCCACGCGGCCACGATGGTCACCGCGGGCGTCTACCTGATCACCCGCTCCGGAGCGATCTTCAACGGCGCCCCGGACGCCCAGACCGCGGTGGTCGTGGTCGGTGCCGTCACCCTCCTGTTCGGTGCGATCGTCGGTTGCGCCAAGGACGACATCAAAAAGGCCCTGGCCGGATCGACGATGTCGCAGATCGGCTACATGATCCTGGCCGCGGGCCTGGGCCCGATCGGCTACGCCTTCGCCATCATGCACCTGGTCACCCACGGCTTCTTCAAGGCGGGCCTCTTCCTCGGCGCCGGATCCGTGATGCACGGCATGAACGACGAGGTGGACATGCGCCGTTACGGCGGGCTGCGCAGGTACATGCCCGTCACCTTCGTCACCTTCGGCCTCGGCTATCTGGCGATCATCGGCTTCCCCGGCCTGTCCGGCTTCTTCTCCAAGGACAAGATCATCGAGGCGGCCTTCGCCAAGGGCGGCACCGAGGGCTGGATCCTGGGCGGCGCGGCCCTGCTGGGCGCCGCGATCACCGCGTACTACATGACGCGGGTGATGCTGATGACCTTCTTCGGCGAGAAGCGCTGGGACGAGAAGACGACACACCCGCACGAGTCGCCCAAGTCCATGACCATCCCCATGGTCGTGCTGGCCTTCGGATCGGTCTTCGCCGGCGGGCTGTTCAGCGTCAACGAGGCGTTCGTGAAGTGGCTGGAGCCGGTCACCTCCTTCGACCACGGCCACTCCCCGCTCAGCGCCACCACCGTCACCGCGTCCACCATCGTGGTGCTGGTCATCGGCGTCGCGCTGGCCTGGCTCCAATACGGCCGCAAGCCGGTGCCCGTCACCGCCCCGCGCGGCTCCCTGCTCACCCGGGCCGCCCGCCGCGACCTGCTCCAGGACGACTTCAACCACGTCGTCCTGGTACGCGGCGGCGAGCACCTGACCCGCACCCTGGTCTACCTCGACCACTCCCTGGTGGACGGCGCGGTCAACGGCACCGCGGCCTCCGTCGGCGGCCTCTCCGGCCGGCTGCGCCGCTTCCAGAACGGCTTCGCCCGCTCGTACGCGGTCCAGATGGTGGGCGGTGCGGCCGTACTGATCGCCGCGACCCTGCTGATGAGGGGTGTCTGACCCATGGCGGATATGTCCTTTCCCCTGCTGACGGTCACCGCCGCGGTCCCGGCGCTCGGCGCGATCGTCACCGCGGCCGTGCCCGCGGCCCGGCGCACCGCGGCCAAATGGCTGGCGCTGCTCTTCTCCCTGGCCACCCTCGTCCTGGCCGTCCTGGTCGCCGTCCGCTTCGACCCCGGCGCCAAGGACCCCTACCAACTCACCGAATCCCACGCCTGGATCAAGGACTTCGGGGTCCGCTACGAACTCGGCGTGGACGGCATCGGGGTCGCGCTGATCGCGCTGACCGCGCTGCTGATCCCGTTCGTGATCCTCGCGGGCTGGCACGACGCCGACCCCCTGGAAGCCGCGTCTGATAGCGGCTCCGCCGCGGGGAAGCCCAACCGCCACTACAGTTGGCGCCCCACCCAGGGCTTCTTCGCGCTGATCCTGATGGTCGAGGCGATGGTGGTGCTCTCCTTCGAGGCCACCGACGTCTTCCTCTTCTACATCCTCTTCGAAGCCATGCTCATCCCGATGTACTTCCTCATCGGCGGCTTCGGGGACCGGGCGCACGCCCAGGGCGAACAGGCCGCCGCGGCCCAGCGCTCGTACGCGGCCGTGAAGTTCCTGCTCTACAACCTCGTCGGCGGCCTGATCATGCTGGCCGCCGTCATCGGTCTGTACGTCGTCGCCGGCAACTTCTCCCTCCAGGAGATCGCCCAGGCCCGCGCCAGCGGCGAGCTGACCATGGCCACCACCACCGAGCGCCTGCTCTTCCTCGGCTTCTTCTTCGCCTTCGCGGTCAAGGCGCCGCTGTGGCCGCTGCACACCTGGCTGCCCAACGCCATGGGCGAGGCCACCGCACCGGTCGCCGTACTGATCACGGCAGTGGTGGACAAGGTCGGCACCTTCGCCATGCTGCGCTTCTGCCTCCAGCTGTTCCCGGAGGCGTCCAAGTGGGCCACGCCCGTCATCCTCGTACTGGCCCTGATCTCCATCATCTACGGCGCGCTGCTCGCGGTCGGCCAGCGGGACATCAAGCGCCTGATCGCCTACGCCTCCATCTCCCACTTCGGCTTCATCATCATGGGCATCTTCGCGATGACCAGCCAGGGCCAGGGCGGCGCGACGCTCTACATGGTCAACCACGGCATCTCGACGGCCGCGCTGATGCTGGTGGCCGGATTCCTCATCTCGCGGCGCGGCTCGCGCCTGATCGCCGACTACGGCGGCGTGCAGAAGGTCGCCCCCGTCCTGGCCGGGACGTTCCTGGTCGGCTCGCTGGCCACCCTCTCCCTGCCGGGACTCGCGCCCTTCGTCAGTGAATTCCTGGTCCTGGTCGGCACGTTCAGCCGCTACCCGGTCATCGGCATCATCGCCACCGTCGGCATCGTGCTGGCCGCGCTGTACGTCCTGGTGCTCTACCAGCGCACCATGACCGGACCGGTCAAGGCCGAGGTGCGCACCATGCCCGACCTCAAGGCCCGCGAACTGGCCGTCGTCGCCCCGCTGATCGCCCTGCTGATCTTCCTGGGCGTCTCCCCCAAGCCGCTCACCGACCTCGTGAACCCGGCGGTGGACCACACCCTGTCCGTGGTCGACCAGCAGGACCCCAAGCCTGACGTTCCCGTGCGAGATGCGGAGGCCGCGAAGTGAGTTCCGTGGCACATGTCCACAGTCTGCTGACAGCGCTCCCCGGCGCCTCGATGGCGGCCGAGGAGCCCGGCAAGATCCCGGCGCCGCACATCGAGTACGCCGCGCTGTCACCGACACTGATCGTGCTGGGCGCCGCCGTCCTCGGCATCATCCTCGAAGCCGTCCTGCCGCGCCGCAGCCGCTACTACGCCCAGGTGCTGCTCTCGGTCCTGGCCCTGGCCGCCGCCTTCGCCGCCGTCATCGGCCTCGCGGCCGGCGGCTCGGGCACCACCAAGGCGCAGATCGCCGCGATGGGCGCGATCGCCGTCGACGGCCCCGCGCTCTTCCTGCAGGGCACGATCCTGCTGGTCGCGCTGGTCGCCGTCTTCACCTTCGCCGAGCGCAGGCTGGACCCGGCGGCACACGGCAAGAGGGTGGACTCCTTCGCCGCCCAGGCCGCCGCCGTACCGGGCGGAGCCGCCGAACAGGCCGCCGTGAAGGCCGGGTTCACCACCACCGAGGTCTTCCCGATCGCGCTCTTCGCGGTCGGCGGCATGCTCGTCTTCCCCGCCGCCAACGACCTGCTGACCCTCTTCATCGCCCTGGAGGTCTTCTCCCTCCCGCTGTACATCCTGTGCGCCCTGGCCCGCCGCCAGCGGCTGCTGTCCCAGGAAGCGGCCGTGAAGTACTTCCTGCTCGGCGCCTTCTCCTCGGCCTTCCTGCTCTTCGGCATCGCCCTGCTGTACGGCTACGCCGGCACCGTCACCTACTCCGGCATCGCCCAGGTCATCGGCGACGGCGCCAAGCAGATCGACCCGGCGCTGGCCAACACCATGGGCAACGACGCGCTGCTGCTGATCGGCGCCGCGCTCGTGCTGATGGGCCTGCTCTTCAAGGTCGGCGCGGTGCCCTTCCACATGTGGACGCCCGACGTCTACCAGGGCGCACCGACCCCGGTCACCGGCTTCATGGCCGCCGCCACCAAGGTCGCCGCCTTCGGCGCGCTGCTGCGCCTGCTGTATGTGGTCCTGCCCGGGATGCGCTGGGACTGGCGCCCGGTGATGTGGGGCGTGGCGATCGTCACGATGCTGGGCGGCGCGATCGTGGCCATCACCCAGACCGACATCAAGCGCCTGCTGGCCTACTCCTCCATCGCGCACGCCGGGTTCATCCTCGCCGGTGTCATCGCCACCAGTGAGGACGGCGTCTCCTCGGTGCTGTTCTACCTGGGCGCGTACTCCTTCGTGACGCTCGGCGCCTTCGCGGTGGTCACCCTGGTGCGCGACGCGGGTGGCGAGGCCACCCATCTGTCCAAGTGGGCGGGTCTGGGCCGCCGTTCGCCGCTGGTGGCCGCGGTCTTCGCGATCTTCCTGCTGGCCTTCGCGGGCATTCCGCTGACCTCCGGGTTCGCGGGGAAGTTCGCGGTGTTCAAGGCGGCGGCGGAGAGCGGCGCGGGCTGGCTGGTCGTGATCGGTGTGATCTCCTCGGCGATCGCCGCGTTCTTCTACATCCGGGTGATCGTGCTGATGTTCTTCAGCGAGCCCAAGGCGGACGGCCCCTCCGTCGCCGTGCCCAGCCCGCTGACGATGACCGCCATCGCGGTCGGTGTCGCGGTCACGCTCGTCCTGGGTCTGGCGCCGCAGTACTTCCTGGACCTGGCGGGCCAGGCGGGGGTCTTCGTGCGGTAGCCCGTACGGGCAGCGATGCCTGCGTACGACGATGCCCGGTGCCTTCTCAGGCGCCGGGCATCGGTGCGTCGTGTGCCGCGAAAAGGCCTACCGCGCGGCTCAGTTGGTGCCGGGGACGGTCGGCAGATCCGACGGTATGCCGGAGGGCAGCTGGGGCAGATCGGGCAGCTTCACCTTGCCGTCGGTGGACTTGGTGAAGGTGTCGGTCGGGCCGTCCTTCCACTTCACCGTCAGCGACGAGCCGTCGGCCGCGGGCTTGAGGGTGCCCATGGTGCGGGTGGTGCCGCCCTTGGTGCACTTGAAGGCGGCGGCCGTCACCCCGCCCAGCTCCTGCACCTTGCCGATACAGGCCGTCTTGTGGCCCTCGCTCAGGCTCGCGGTGCCCTTCATGACGACGAGGATCAGCCGCTCCCCGTCCGCCTTGGTCTCCCAGGCGCCTTCCACTGCGCTCGCGGGCTTGCCGTCGCCCGCGGGGGCCGACTGCGGTGCGCTCGGCGCGGTGCTGCCCCCGTCCTTGGCGTTGCCCTCGCCGCTGCCGCCGCCGCTTCCACAGGCACTGAGCAACAACGCGGCCATGGCGGCCGCCCCGGCGATCTGCGCTGCCTTGCGCACGTACGTCTCCTCCGTAGTGGGACAGGGAGAGGTGAGGCTAGCAGCAGGCCATGGCGCGAAAGTGATGAACTTATGGGCGTTATGGGATGGTTGAGGGGGTGCGGTGGGGTGTCTGTGCGACGCCGGGGTCAGTCCCCGCCGCCACCGTCGCCCCCGGACCCCGCGCTCTTGTCCTGCTGGACGGCCCGCCGTACGGCCAGCGCGGTCCACTCCTGGCCCACCAGGCGCCGCAGACCGCGGCGTGCGGGCCACTGGGGGCGGCCGGGCAGCAGCCGGGGCGCGAGGTCGGCCGCCGAGACCAGCGCCGCCAGCGCGCGCGAGCGCCGGTCCGGCAGCCCGGCCTCCAGCGCGGCCTTGAAGCGGGCCCGGGCCGGGCCGGTGAGGTCCACCGGCCCGGCAGGGTGGCGTACGTAGCGGAAGATTCCCAGCGCGCGGCGGACCTCCCGGCGCACCGCGCCGCGCTCCTCCAGCCGCTCCCAGCAGCGCTCCAGTACGACCCGGCCCGGGCCGCGCACCCAGCGCTGGGCCTTGGGGCCGCGGCCCTTGCCGGGGCCCGGGAGGGCGGCCAGGGCGGCGTCCAGCACCGCATCGCCCACCGGCAGCGGGCTGAGTACCACGATCCGCCCGCCGCGCTCCCCGGCGATCCGCCCGGCCAGCTCCAGCTCCGCCAGCGCCGCGCCGGCCACCCCGTACCGGAGGTAGCTGCCGCTGCCCAGCTGCCGGCCGCGCTCGCGGTCCAGGGCGAGCGCGAGCAGTTCCTCGGGGAGCGTCAGGGCCTCGGAGCCCGGCCCGTTTGCCGCCCAGGGCCGCCCGGGCCCGCTCTTCACGCGGCCACCGCCTCAGGAGGCGGGCGGGACGGCGGGCAGGATGCGGCCGGTGACCTCGCCCAGGCCGATACGGGAGCCCTGCGGGCCCGGCGCCCAGGCGGTGAGGGTCACCTCGTCGCCGTCCTCCAGGTACGGGCCCTTGCCGCCGGTGAGTTCCAGCAGGCAGCCGAGCTGGTCGGGCTCAGGGCCCGAGACCGTCCCGGAGCCGTAGAGGTCGCCGGTGCGCAGCGTGGCGCCGTTGACCGTCATGTGGGCCAGCTGCTGGGCGGCGGTCCAGTACATCGCGGAGAAGGGCGGGTTGGAGACGGTCTCGCCGTTGATGTCGACCTGGATGCGCAGGTCGTAGCCGCCGGGCTCGCAGGCGGCGTCGTCGAGGTAGGGCAGCAGCGGGACGTCACGGGCGGGCGGGGCGGTGCGGGCCTGCTCCAGCGCGTCGAGCGGGGTGATCCACGCGGAGACGGAGGTGGCGAAGGACTTGCCGAGGAACGGGCCCAGCGGCACGTACTCCCAGGCCTGGACGTCGCGCGCGGACCAGTCGTTGAGCAGGCACACACCGAAGACGTGCGAGCGGAACCCCTCCAGCCCGACCGGTGTAGGAACAGATGAAGGCACCCCCACCACGAACCCGACCTCCGCCTCGATGTCCAGACGGAGCGAGGGGCCGAAGCAAGGAGCGGAATCCGATGGAGACTTGCGCTGGCCGTTGGGCCGTACCACCGGCGTTCCGGAGACGACCACGGTGCCGGAGCGGCCGTGGTAACCGATCGGCAGATGCTTCCAGTTGGCGGGCAGCGCGGCGCTGTCCGGGCGGAAGATCCGGCCGACGTTGGTGGCGTGGTGCTCACTGGCGTAGAAGTCGACGTAGTCCGCCACCTCGAAGGGCAGATGCAGGCGCACCGCGTCCAGCGGGTGCATCAGCGCCTCGAGGGTGGTGCGGTGCACGGGGTCGGCCAGCGCGGTGTCCACCGCGCCGCGTACGGCCTCGCGTACGGCCTGCCAGGTCTCGCGGCCCGCTGCCATAAGGGGGTTGAGGGTGGGCGCGGCGAGCAGTTCGGCGTGCGGGGAGCCGGAGGTGGTGGCCAGCGCGCTCAGGTCCAGTGCGTATCCGCCGTAGCGCACGGCGATACGGCGCCGCTCCGGCGCGTCGGCCGTGCTGAAGACACCGTAAGGGAGGTTGTACGGACCGAAGGGGTCGCCTTCGGGCAGGTCGAGCGGGCTCAGCTCCGGGCTCTGCTCGGGCATGGACAGCTCCTCGCATTCGTCGTCGCAGGTGACACGGGAAAACACGGCAGTCCTGCGAGCCGGTGGGCTCACCGATCAGATTACGTCCAGGGGGTGGGGAGGGGGTGGGGGAGGGGAGGCCCCCCAAGCGCGCGTTACCCGCCCGCAGTGCCCCCAAAGGGTTTCAACGGCCCCCCCGTTGTCGCAACCTCCCCTCATGTGGGCAACGCACCGCAGGGGCGGGCCGCGGCAAAGAGCAGCGGCAGGTGCCTAAAGAGTTCGTAATGTCCGGAAAAGCCTTGCCGCGCCCCGTAATTCGGGCCTAGCGTCCTTGCGGGGCACGGCCGGGGTGGGGCCGTTGCCGTTGGGGGGACAGGTGGCTCGCAGTAGCGCTCTGCTCACGGTCGACCGGTCCGTTCCGGCGCTGATCGTGAAGATCGGGAATTACCCGCTGCATCACGGCGGCGTCGGCGCGATCCGCAGCCTGGGCCGCCTGGGCGTGCCCGTGTACGCCATCACCGAGGACAGATTCACCCCCGCCGCCGCCTCGCGCTATCTGCACGGCCGCTTCGTGTGGCCGACCACGGGCCGGGAGGATCCCGGGCAGCTGCTGGAGGGCCTGCTGCGCATCGGCCGGCGCATAGGGCGTCCGACGGTGCTGATACCCACCGACGAAGAGGCCGCCGTACTGATCGCCGAGCAGGCCGATGTGCTGCAGGAGTTCTTTCTCTTCCCGCGCACCGCACCGCAGTTGCCCCGCCGGCTGGCAAGTAAGCAGGGGCTGCACGAGCTGTGCGTGGAGCACGGCGTGCCGTCCCCCGCCGCCGCGTTCCCGCGGTCCTACGAGGACATCGAGCACTTCGCCGCGCGGGCCTCCTTCCCGGTGGTCGCCAAGAACCGCGAGGCCTTCCAGCGCCGCCACCGCCCCGCGGTCGGCGGTACGACGCGTATAGCGGGTCCGGACCAACTCCTGGACCTGGCAAGGGACTGGGGCCCGCGGCCCGGGGTGATCCTTCAGGAGTATCTGCCCCGGGAGGAGGCCGAGGACTGGATCGTGCACGCCTACTTCGACGCGGACGGCGCGGCGCTGGCGATGTTCACCGGCGTCAAGGTGCGCTCCTGGCCCCCGCACGCGGGCATGACGGCCTGCGCGTACGTCGTCGACAACCCCGAACTGGCCGATATGACCGCCCAGTTCATCAAGCGCATCGGTTTCAGCGGCACCGTCGATCTGGACTGGCGCTTCGACCGCCGCGACGGGCGCTACAAACTCCTGGACTTCAACCCGCGGATGGGCGCCCAGTTCCGGCTCTTCGAGAACGAGGCGGGCGTGGACGTCGTACGCGCCCAGCATCTGCATCTGACCGGGCGCAAGGTGCCCGAGGCCGAACAGCGCCCCGGGCACCGCTTCGTCGTGGAGAACATCGACCTGCCCGCCCTGCTCGCCTACCGCCGCAGCGGCTACACCACTCCGCACGCGCCGCGCCGCGCCACGGACACCGAACTCGCCTGGCTGGCGGGCGATGACCTCAAACCGTTCTTCACCATGCTCGTCCGGTTCGTGCGGCCGGGTGCCAGGCATCTGCTGCAACTGTGGCGCGCCGGACGGCGCACCCGCGGCCGCGGGTGAGGCTCCGCGGCCGTGTGCATGTGATCGCACCACTCTGGGGAGGGGCCAGTGAACACTCCAGTAGCAGTCATCGGGGCCGGTCCGTACGGCCTGTCGACGGCAGCCCATCTACGGGCGCGCGGGCTGCCCGTACGGGTCTTCGGCAGGCCGATGGTCAGCTGGCGCGAGCACATGCCCGCGGGCATGCTGCTCAAATCGACGCCCGTGGCGTCGAATCTGGATGCCCCGCACCCGGGCAGCCGGCTCGTGGATTTCTGCGACGCGGTGGGGGAGCGGCGCTACGAGACCGACTGGGACATCGTCCCGGTGGAGACCTTCGTGCGCTACGGACAGTGGTTCCAGGACAAGCTGGTGCCCGACCTGGAGCAGGTGCGGGTGGTGTCCGTGGACCGGCGCGAGGGCGGCTTCGAGCTGAAGCTGGACAGCGGCGAACAGTTCCGGGCGCGAGCGGTCGTCGTCGCCACGGGGCTGAGCGGTTTCGCCCACCTTCCGGGTGAGCTGGCCGCTGCCGTGCCGGACGGGCCGTCCCCCACCGGGCCCGTCTCGCACAGCTCCCAGCACCGCGACCTGTCCGGCTTCGCGGGCCGTGAGGTGCTCGTCGTCGGCGCCGGGCAGTCGGCGCTGGAGAGCGCGGTGCTGCTCGCGGAGGCGGGAGCGGCTTCCGTACGGATCGTGGCGCGCGGGCGCACGGCGGTGCGCTTCGGCGCTCCCCCCGACCGCCAGCCGCGCCTGCGCCCGGCCACGCCCTTCGGCAACGCCTGGTCCCTGTACGCCTTCACCCACTACGCCCAGGCCTTCCGCTCCCTGCCCGCGCCGGCCCGCCGGTACTTCGTCAAGCGGGTGCTGGGGCCGCTCGGCGCGTGGTGGCTGCGCGAGCGCTTCACGGACCGGGTCCGCGTCAGCCAGGGGCAGCGGATCGCCGGGGCGCGGCTGGCGGACGGGCGTCCGGTGCTGTCGCTGCGCGGCCCGGACGGCAAGGGCGGCGAGCTGGCCGCCGACCATGTGCTGGCCGCCACCGGCTACCGCGTCGACCTCGCGGCGATGGACTTCCTGGGCCAGGGGCTGCGCACGGAGGTCGCGGTGAGCGGCGGCGGGCCCCGCCTGGACGCCGGCTTCGGCTCCTCGGTGCCGGGCCTGTATTTCACGGGCCTGCCGGCCGCGGCGAGTTTCGGCCCGGTCATGCGCTTCGTGTGCGGCACGGAGTTCGCCTCTCCGCGGCTGGCCCGGGCTCTCGCCAGGGCGCACGGCTGAGCGGCGGGGGCCGTCGTCGGCGCCTGGATGCGACTTCCGGACGAGGTGGCCGGATCCGTAAGCGGAATCGGTACGGGCCCCGGACGCGGCGGACGGCTCTCTGCACACTGCGCGCACCGCGCGCGGACCCGATGGCGCGTCGGGTCCGCGCGCTGCGCCGATTCGCCGGTTCCTGCTGCGATTTATCGCCGTTATGTCATTGATATCCGGTACGCCCTGCCTGGCGTCGGCTGATCCGATCCCGGTCCCGGCCGCTCCGGTTCGCCCCCGCAAATCATGATCAATAGGAGATCCGGAACGTATGGGACGGCCTTCGGGGCCGCTTGCCGAGCCGTGAGAGGGCGGGCGCTCACAGTGATCGAAGTCCGACCGGATACGCTGGCCAATGGTGGAGACAGCGACAGATCGACAATCCGTTTGATCGTCAGCAGACAGGAGTACCCCTCGTGACCGTCGTCGGGCCCTTCGGGCTGAGCGTGCGGGACCAGGCTCTTGAGGCCGATGTCCAGGCCGGGTTGGCGGCTGTCGAGGAGGGCCTGCTGGAGGCCACCAAAAGCGACGTGCCGTTCATTACCGAGGCCGCGCAGCATCTCGTACGCGCGGGCGGCAAGCGGTTCCGGCCGCTTCTGGTGATGCTGGCCGCGCAGTTCGGCGATCCGCACGCGCCGGGCGTCGTGCCCTCGGCCGTCGTCGTCGAGCTGACGCACCTGGCCACGCTCTACCACGACGACGTCATGGACGAGGCCGATGTGCGCCGCGGCGTGGAGAGCGCCAACGCCCGCTGGGGCAACTCCGTCGCCGTCCTGACCGGCGACTTCCTCTTCGCCCGCGCCTCGCACATCCTCGCCGACCTGGGGCCCGAGGCGGTCCGTATCCAGGCCGAGGCCTTCGAGCGCCTGGTCACCGGCCAGATCCTGGAGACCGCAGGACCGCGCGACGGCCGCGACCCCATCGAGCACTACCTCGACGTCATCGCGGGCAAGACCGGCTCGCTGATCGCCGTGGCGGGCCGCTTCGGCGCGATGATGTCCGGCGCCGACGAGTCCATCGTCAACATCCTCACGCAGTACGGCGAGCGCCTGGGCACCGCCTTCCAGCTCGCCGACGACGTCCTGGACATCGCCAGCGACTCCCACGAGTCCGGCAAGACGCCGGGCACGGACCTGCGCGAGGGCATCCCCACCCTGCCGGTCCTGCACCTGAGAGCGCTGGCGGAGGCCGGTTCGGCCACCGCCGAGGACCGGGCGCTGTGCGAGCTGCTCGCCTCCGACCTGACCGACGACGACCGGCACGCCCAGGCGCTGGCCCGCCTGCGCGCCCACCCGGCGCTGGAGCAGGCCCGCAGGGACACCGTGCGCTACGCGGAGGAGGCCAGGGCCACCCTGGCGCCGCTGCCCTCCTGCATGGCCAAGTCGGCCCTGGAGGGGCTGTGCGACGCGGTGGTGCACCGGGCGGGCTGAGAAGGCTCGCTCCACGCCCCCGGCCGGGCCGAGAAGGCTCGGTCCATGCCTGGGAGGCCCCGGCCCACGCCCCGGCCGGGCGTACGCCGCCCACCGGCCCGGCCGGTGCCCCGCACCGCCCCTGAGCGGGCCCTTCCGCGGGCCCCTGTGGCCCGCCTATGACCTTCGGCAGGTATTCCCTAGGGGAGCCTCAGCCTCTGGCTGTATGCGCTCCCCCATGCGGCGCGCGGGGATCATCCCGTAGCAGGAGAGAAGGTTGCTCCCGCGGGCTGACGCGCTTTCCCGGCCGATTTGGTGGGATTACTAGCACCACGCCACGGCGGATCGGGTCACAATGAGCCCGAGGGGTGGACGAGTGCGATGCGTTGAGACCGCCGCCTACGACGGAGGTAGGGCACATGCCACGGAACCAACCGACACAGGTCACCGACGAATGGGACGGAGGGCGCCCCGCCAAGCACCGCAAGGTGGCGCGGTATGCGGTCCCGGTCGCGGTGGCGGGGGTGGCGGCGGCGACGATCGGGCTCGTCCCGGCGTTCGCCGGCTCCTCGGACCCCGATCTGCCGAAGATCTCTGCACAGGACCTCATAGCCAAGATCGCTGATTCCAAGGTCGAGCAGCTGTCCGGCACGGTCAAGGTCAGCACCGACCTGGGCCTGCCCTCCCTGCCCGGCGGCGCCGGAGCGGGCATGTTCGGCGGCGGGGACGGCAAGGGCCACGGCGGCGGCAAGGGCTCGGGCGCCACCGCGCCCCAGGACAAGCTGATGGAGCTGGCCTCCGGTACGCACACCCTGCGGGTGGCCGCCGACGGCCCGGACAAGCAGCGGATCTCCCTGGTCGAGAAGTCCGCCGAGTACAGCCTCATCCACAACGGCGGCGAGGTGTGGGGCTACGACAGCGGCAGCAACACCGTCTTCCACGCCAAGGCCCCGGCCGACGCGGGCAAGGGCGCCAAGGACTCCAAGAAGCAGCTGCCCCAGGACCTGAAGAACGCCACCCCGCAGGAGCTCGCCAAGAAGGCCCTGGACGCCGCGGGCGACACCACCTCGGTCGCCGTCGACGGCACGGCCAAGGTCGCCGGCCGCGACGCCTACCAGCTCACCGTCAAGCCCAAGCAGTCCGGCTCGACCGTCGGTGCGATCCGTATCGCCGTGGACGCCCAGAACGGCGTCCCGCTGAAGTTCACCCTCACCCCCAAGAGCGGTGGCGCGGCCGCGATCGACGTGGGCTTCACCTCCGTGGACTTCGCCAAGCCCGACGCGGGCACCTTCGCCTTCACCCCGCCCAAGGGCGCCAAGGTCGTCGAGGGCGACGAGCTGCGCACGCAAGGCTCCGGCAAGGGGCACGACGGCTCCAAGGGCCGGGACTTCCTCGGCGGCGCGGGCCTTGCGGGCTCCGGCATGAAGGTCATCGGCGAGGGCTGGACCTCCATCGCCACGGTCAAGGGCACCGGCGCGGCCGGCCTGACCGGCGGCTCCCCGGCCAAGGGCAAGGGCGGCCAGGAGAGCCTGCCCCCCGAGGCGGAGAAGCTCCTGGACAGCTTCGGCGACGCGGTCGAAGGCCGCTTCGGCTCCGGCCGTGTCTTCAGCACCCGCCTGGTCAACGCCCTGCTCACGGACGACGGCACGGTCTACGTCGGCGCCGTCGACAAGCAGTCGCTGATCAACGCGGCGAACGCGGCCGGCACCGCCAAGTAGCCGACGCCGTGCGGCGCCCGCCGGGGTGCCGCACCGCCACCGGTCCACGGGCGCCGGACGGGCAGGAACCACCGGCCCGTCCGGCGCCCCGGCCGCCTGGGCTCCGCGGCGCGTCCGCGCCCGTAGCCGAGCGGGAGTGCCCGTAAGCGAGCGGGAGCGCCCGTATACGAGCGAGACTGTCCGTACACGAGTGGGAGCGCCCGTATACGAGCGAATCTGGGGGACCCGATGGGAGAGCCGTCCGCCGAGGACCGGGAGCGCGCCGCCGGGGGAGCGGGGAGCGGGGACCGCACGCCCGGTGCCCCTGCCGCAGGCGGCACCGCAGGCGGCACCGCAGGCGGCAGTAGGCCGGCCGACCACGTCATCGAGACCCGCGGCCTGACCAAGGTCTACCGCGGCGGCCAGCGGGCCGTGGCGGAGCTGGACCTGCGCGTCCCGCGCGGCAGCGTCTTCGGTTTCCTCGGCCCCAACGGCTCCGGCAAGACCACCACCATCCGCATGCTGATGGGGCTGATCGAGCCGACCTCGGGCACCGCCCGGCTGCTGGGCGAGCCGATGCCACGGGCCGCCCGCCGCGTACTGCCCAGGGTCGGCGCCCTCATCGAGGGACCGGCCCTGTACGGCTTCCTCAACGGCCGGGACAACCTCCTGCGCTACGACGCCGCCGACCCCACCGCCGACCCCCGCACCCGCGTCCGGCGGGTCGCCACGGCCCTGGACCGGGTGGGCCTGGCCGCCGCGGCCGGCAAGAAGGCCCGCGCCTACTCCCTGGGCATGAAGCAGCGCCTCGGCCTGGCCGCCGCCCTGCTCAGGCCCCGCGACCTGCTGGTCCTGGACGAGCCGACCAACGGCCTGGACCCGCAGGGCATGCGCGAGATCCGCACGCTGATAAGGGAGTTGGCGGCCGACGGCACCACCGTCTTCCTCTCCTCCCACCTCCTGGACGAGATCGAGCAGGTCTGCACCCACGCCGCGGTGATGGCCAGGGGCCGCCTGATCACCCAGGGCACGGTCGCCGACCTCTCCCGCGGCACCCGCGGCCGGCTGGCCGTGACCACACCCGACACCGCGGAGGCGGTCCGCGTCCTGAAGGAGCACGGCGTCAGTGACCTCGTCGTCCTGGACGAGCGGGTGACCGGCGAACTCCCCGCGCCCGCCGCCCCGCCACCGGCGCCCGCCCCGCCCCCGGACCTCGCCGACCTCAACGCCGCACTCGTCCGCGCGGACGTACGCGTGCGGGCCTTCGGCACCGAACAGGCCTCCCTGGAGGACGTCTTCGTACAACTCACCGGGGAGGGCTTCGATGTCGCGGGCTGAGACGAGGGCCAAGGCCGATGCGCGACGGGCCGCGGTGCTCGCGGACGCAGCCCCCGCAGCGGCATCGGGCCGCGGCGCCAAACCGAGCCCCCTGTGGTCCCTCGGCCTGCTGCGCAGCGAGATCGCCATCACCCTCAGGCGCTGGCGCACCCTCGCGCTGCTGGCCGTGCTGGCGGGCGTACCGGTCCTGGTCGGGATCGCCGTAAAGATCGAGACCGGTGACGACGGCGGGGGCGGCGGGCCGAGCGGCGGACCGGCCTTCATCTCCCAGGTCACCAACAACGGCCTCTTCCTGGTCTTCACCTCCCTCGCCGCGACGCTGCCCTTCTTCCTCCCGATGGCGATCGGGGTGATCGCGGGCGACGCGGTCGCGGGCGAGGCCCACAACGGCACCCTGCGCTATCTGCTGGTGGCGCCCGCGGGCCGTACCCGCCTGCTGCTGGTCAAGTACGCCACCACCATGGTCTTCTGCGCCCTGGGCACCCTGGTCGTGGCCCTCTCGGCGCTGGCCACCGGCGCGCTGCTTTTCCCGCTGGGCGAGGTCACCCTGCTCTCCGGTACGACCGTGTCCTTCGGCGACGGGCTGCTGCGCGCGCTGGGGGTCGCCGCCGTGGTGGCGCTCTCGCTGATCGGCGTGGCGGCGCTGGGCCTGTTCGTCTCCACGCTCACCAGCAGCGGCATCGCGGCCATGGCCACCACCGTCGGCCTGCTGATCACCGTGCAGATCCTGGACACCATCCCGCAGCTGCACGCCATCCAGCCCTACCTCTTCCCGCACTACTGGCTGTCCTTCGCCGACCTGCTGCGCGACCCCGTCTACTGGGACCAGATCCAGCGGAATCTGGGCCTGCAGGCGCTGTACGCACTGGTCTTCGGCTCGGCGGCGTGGGCGCGGTTCACGACGCGGGACATCACGGCCTGATGCCCCGCGTCGCGTGGATCACCTGCGCAACCCGTGTGCTTCAGGAGCTGAGCTCTACGGGAGCGCCGATCGGAAACCGAGCTCTACGCTCGGAGACCGAGCCTTGCGCTCGGAAACCGAGCCTTGCGCTCAGAACCTGAGCCTTGCGGCAGCGCCGTTCAGAAGGTGAGCTTCCAGCTGTCGATGTAGCCGCTGTCCTGCGCGGCCAGGTCCTGCACCCGCAGCTTCCAGGAGCCGTTGGCGAGCTGGCTGGAGGCGTCCACGGTGTAGGTCTCGACCACGTCGGGCGCCGAGTCCGAACCGCTGGAGTTCTTCAGCCGGTACGTGGTCCCGCCCGGCCCGACCAGGTCGATGGCCAGGTCCCCGCGGTAGCTGTGCTTGATGTCCACGCCGACCTTGAGGGTGGCGGGAGCGTTGCCGGTGCGCCCGGTGACGTCGATCGGCGAGGTCACCGCGGTGCCCGCGTCCGGGATCTGCACATCGGCGGTGTTCTCGAAGACGGTGCCGCCCGGCGGGGTGCCGGTGCCGCCGACGGTCCAGATCGCGTGCGCGATGGCGTCGCTGTTGCGGTCCAGGGCGGTGTCGTTGATGTTCGCGGTGGTGTCGCAGGAGGAGTGGTAGCAGCGGTCGAAGGCCTGCCCGGCCGTGCCGCCCCACTTCTGCGCCTGTGCCGCGGTCTTACGGCCCTCGGCGCCGGTGAACAGGCCGCCGACGCGCACCCCGGCGTTCTTGAACGGCGCGTGGTCGGAGCGCCCGTCGCCCTGGGTCTCGATCTCGGTGGGGACGTTCTTGCCGGCGAAGAAGCTCTTGAAGACGCCCTCCAGCTCCCGGTCGTCGTCGTAGACGAAGTAGCCGGGGTTGGGCGAGCCGATCATGTCGAAGTTCAGATAGCCGCTGATCTTCGAACGCTCGGTGCCGGGAAGGCTGTTGACGTAGTACGTGGAGCCGCGCATCCCCAGCTCCTCGGCGCCCCACCAGCCGAAGCGCAGGTGCTTTTGGGGCTTGAGGCCCTCGCGGGCCACGGCGAGCGCGGTCTCCAGCACCCCGGCCGAGCCGGAGCCGTTGTCGTTGATGCCGGGCCCCGCGCTGACGGAGTCCAGGTGCGAGCCGGCCATCAGGACCTGGTTGGGGTCGCCGCCGGGCCAGTCGGCTATGAGGTTCCAGCCGGTGGCGCCGCTGGTGGTGAACTGCTGGAGGGTGGTGGTGTAGCCGGCCGCATCCAGCTTGCCCTTGATGAAGTCGATCGAGGCGCGGTATCCGGCCCGGCCGTGGGCGCGGTTGCCGCCGTTGGCGGAGGCGATCGACTGGAGCTGGCTCAGATGGGCTTTGACGTTGGCCACGGGGATGTCGGGCGCGGCGACGGTCGGGGTGGCTGCTGCCGGGGTGTGGGGAGTGGCAGCGGTGGTGGCTGAGGCGGCAGGGGCCGCGGCGAGCAGTCCCAGGACCAGTGCGCCGGCCGCTGCCGCGGCGGTCGCGGCCTGGCGCGACCAGGATCTTCGGGGGGTTTCGGCGGTGCGTCTTTCGGCGTTCGATGACATGAGGGGTCTCCGGATTCCGTATGGGAATGGGACGGATCGAGCGTGACGCGAAGCCGATCGTCGGGGCGGTACGCCCCGTTGGCAAGACGGAAACCGGACACGTGGTGCCGGTTATCGACCGTCCCCCTCATCGGACGGCCGAGCGGAATGCGGCGCTCGGACCCTGCGGGCCGAAGCGGTCACGGCAGTCGAGACGCCCAGGACGCCCTCGCCATCGGTCCCGCTACGCCGTCGCCTTCGGTTCCGCTTCCCGCGCCGCCGCCTGCTTCTGCGAGGCCTGCGCCGCCGCCTCGGCCAGCTCGGCGCGCCCCCGGTGCGCGGTACGCAGCGCGTCCCAGGTCAGCAGCGCCAGCGCCACCCACACCAGCGCGAAGCCGGCCCACCGCTCGGGCGGCATCTCCTCGTGGAAGACCACGAGCCCGAGGACGAACTGGAAGGTCGGGGCCAGGTACTGGAGCATTCCGGTCGTGGTCAGCGGCAGCCGTACCGCGGCCGCGCCGAAGGCGATCAGCGGAACGGCGGTGGCCAGCCCGCAGGCGGCCAGCAGCAGGGCGGTGCCGGGGCCGCCGGAGGTGAACCCGGACTCGCCGCGGGCGCCGAGGAAGACCAAGAAGCCCAGGGCGGGCAGGAACTGCACCACCGTCTCGGCGGTGAAGCCCTCGATGCCGTCGAGCTTGATGCCCTTCTTGACCAGTCCGTACGTGGCGAAGGACAGCGCCAGTCCGAGCGCGATCCAGGGCACCTTGCCGTAGGCGACCGTCATGACGACGACGGCCACCGCGCCCACGCCCACCGCCGTCCACTGCAGGGGCCGCAGCCGCTCGCGCAGCACCAGTACGCCGAAGGCGATGCTGACCAGCGGGTTGATGAAGTAGCCGAGCGAGGCCTCCAGGACGTGCCCGGCGTTGACCGCCCAGATGTAGAGGAACCAGTTGCCGGAGATCACCGTGGCGGCCAGCAGGATCAGGGCGAGCCTCTTGGGCTGGCGCAGCAGCGGGCGTATCCAGGCCCAGCGGCGCATGACGGCCAGGATCACCAGCGCCACCGGCAGGGACCACAGCATGCGGTGGGCCAGGATCTCGACGGGGGCGACGGAGTCCAACTGGTGCCAGTACAGCGGGAGCAGGCCCCACATGCAGTAGGCGGCGAGGCCGTAGGCCAGTCCTGCGCGCTGTTCGCTCTGAGGCTGCACGGTGGCCCTCCCGGGGTGGTGCGTGGACGCTACGAAGGTAGCGCCGGTCGGCCCCGGCTGTCATGCGCGTATCGATATACGGTCATGACGTACTCCTCGGCACCGTCACCGGGCCCATGACCTGCGCACACGCCGACGGGTGCCCGTACGGAAAGTCGTCCGACGTCCGTACGGGCACCCGCTGCGGCCCGTGGGCTTATGGTGCGGCTCGGGCCGCTACCCGACCACGGTCCAGGTGTCGTTGCCCGCGAGGAGGGTGGCGAGGTCGCCCTTGCCCTTGTGCTCGATGGCGGCGTCCAGCTGGTCGCTCATCTCGGTGTCGTAGACCGGGCGGTCCACGCTGCGCAGCACGCCGATGGGCGTGTGGTGCAGGGTGTCGGCGTCGGCCAGGCGCGAGAGGGCGAAGGCGGTGGTGGGGGAGGGATTGTGCGCGTCGTGGACGAGCACCGCCGCGGCCCCTTCCTTCGTCACGTCGATGACCCGCAGGTCGCCGGTGGCCGGATCGCGCACCACGCCCTTGGAGCCCAGGCCGTCGCCGCCGTCCTCCTCGGCGAAGGGCCTGCCGAAGCGGATGGGCTTGCCGTGCTCGAGGCGGATGACGGCCTCCTCGGCCTGCTGCTTGTCCTTGAGGACCTCGAAGGCGCCGTCGTTGAAGATGTTGCAGTTCTGGTAGATCTCCACCAGGGCGGTGCCGGGGTGGGCGGCGGCCTCGCGCAGCACCTGGGTCAGGTGCTTGCGGTCGGAGTCCACGGTCCGGGCCACAAAGCTCGCCTCGGCGCCGATCGCGAGGGAGACGGGGTTGAAGGGCGCGTCCAGCGAGCCCATCGGCGTCGACTTGGTGATCTTGCCGACCTCGGAGGTCGGGGAGTACTGGCCCTTGGTCAGGCCGTAGATCCGGTTGTTGAACAGCAGGATCTTGAGGTTCACATTGCGGCGCAGCGCGTGGATGAGGTGGTTGCCGCCGATGGAGAGGGCGTCTCCGTCGCCGGTGACCACCCACACCGACAGATCGCGGCGGGAGGAGGCCAGTCCCGAGGCGATGGCCGGGGCGCGGCCGTGGATGGAGTGCATCCCGTAGGTGTTCATGTAGTACGGGAAGCGGCTGGAGCAGCCGATCCCGGAGACGAAGACGATGTTCTCCTTGGCCAGCCCGAGTTCGGGCATGAAGCCCTGCACGGCGGCGAGGATGGCGTAGTCACCGCAGCCGGGGCACCAGCGCACTTCCTGATCGGACTTGAAGTCCTTCATGGACTGCTTGGCCTCGGCCTTGGGGACCAGGGAAAGCGCCTCGATCGTGGAGGTTCCCTCCGAGATCGTCTCAGTCATTGATGGCCTCCTTAAAGACCTCCGCGAGTTGCTCGGCCTTGAACGGCATCCCGCTGACCTGGGTGTAGGAGCGGGTGTCCACGAGGTACTTGGCGCGCAGCAAGGTGGCCAGCTGTCCCAGGTTCATCTCCGGGACGACGACCTTGTCGTAGGCGGCCAGGACCTCGCCGAGGTTGGCCGGGAAGGGGTTGAGATGGCGCAGGTGGGCCTGGGCGACCTGGTCGCCGGCGGCGCGGACCCGGCGTACCGCCGCGGTGATGGGGCCGTAGGTCGAACCCCAGCCCAGCACCAGGGTGTTGGCCCGGCCCGAGGGGTCCTCGACCTGGAGGTCGGGCACCTGGATGCCGTCGATCTTGGCCTGGCGGGTGCGGACCATGAAGTCGTGGTTGGCCGGGTCGTAGGAGATGTTGCCCGTGCCGTCCTGCTTCTCGATGCCGCCGATACGGTGTTCCAGGCCCGGCGTGCCCGGCACCGCCCACGGGCGGGCCAGGGTGTGCTCGTCGCGCTTGTAGGGCCAGAAGACCTCGGTGCCGTCGGCCAGCGTGTGGTTGGGTCCGGTGGCGAACTGCACGCGCAGGTCGGGCAGTTCGTCGACCTCCGGGATGCGCCAGGGCTCGGAGCCGTTGGCCAGGTAGCCGTCGGAGAGCAGGAAGACCGGGGTGCGGTAGGTCAGCGCGATCCGCGCCGCGTCGATGGCCGCGTCGAAGCAGTCCGCCGGGGTCTTGGGCGCCACGATCGGCACCGGGGCCTCGCCGTTGCGCCCGTACATCGCCTGGAGCAGGTCGGCCTGCTCGGTCTTGGTGGGCAGGCCCGTGGAGGGGCCGCCGCGCTGGATGTCCACGATCAGCAGCGGCAGCTCCAGGCTGACGGCCAGGCCGATCGTCTCCGACTTCAGCGCCACGCCCGGGCCCGAGGTGGTGGTGACCGCCAGCGCGCCGCCGAACGCCGCGCCCAGCGCCGCGCCGATGCCCGCGATCTCGTCCTCGGCCTGGAAGGTGCGCACGCCGAAGTTCTTGTGCCGGGAGAGCTCGTGCAGGATGTCGGAGGCCGGGGTGATGGGGTACGAGCCCAGGTACAGCGGCAGGTCCGCCTGCTTGCCGGCGGCGATCAGCCCGTAGGACAGCGCCAGGTTGCCGGAGATGTTGCGGTAGACGCCGGTCGGGAACGCGGTGGTGGCCGGCGCGACCTCGTAGGAGACGGCGAAGTCCTCGGTGGTCTCGCCGAAGTTCCAGCCCGCGCGGAAGGCCGCCACATTGGCCTCGGCGATGTTCGGCTTCTTGGCGAACTTGGCCCGCAGGAACTTCTCGGTGCCCTCGGTGGGGCGGTGGTACATCCACGACAGCAGGCCCAGCGCGAACATGTTCTTGGAGCGCTCGGCCTCCTTGCGGGAGAGCCCGAACTCCTTGAGCGCCTCGATCGTCAGCGTCGTCAGCGGGACGGGGTGGACGTTGTAGCCTTCCAGCGACCCGTCCTCCAGCGGGCTGGTGGCGTAGCCGACCTTGGCCATCGGGCGCTTGGTGAACTCGTCGGTGTTGACGATGATCTCGGCGCCGCGCGGAACGTCCGCCAGATTCGCCTTCAGCGCCGCGGGATTCATCGCCACCAGGACATTGGGCGCGTCCCCGGGCGTGAGGATGTCGTGGTCGGCGAAATGCAGCTGGAAACTGGAGACACCGGGCAGGGTTCCGGCAGGGGCCCGGATCTCGGCGGGGAAATTCGGCAGCGTCGACAGGTCATTGCCGAACGACGCGGTTTCGGACGTGAACCGGTCGCCCGTGAGCTGCATGCCGTCACCGGAGTCCCCCGCGAACCGGATGATCACCCGATCCAGCTTGCGGACCTCTTTGCCGCCGTTGCCGTCGGCGGATGCGCGCTGCCCTGCGACGAGCGCTCCGTCGGCCTGCTCGGTTGGGCTACTGACCTGGCTGGTCACTGCTTCGGACCTCCCTCAAAGCGGTGGCTCGGGATGTGTCGTGCCGACCGGTTGTCCCACGGCCATCGTACGTGGGTAAGGGTGGCCTTCCCGGGGTTGATCGCATCGTGGAACCGGGCATGAGACGCCCTTTTGACCTGCTCTGTCATGAAATAAACCGCCCCCCAGCGCCCCATCTCTAAGACGCTCTCGACTCAGACATTGGTTCTACGCCCAAAGTCTGCGATATGGCTGGTACAGCCCTTGGCCTGCACATCTGAACAGTCATCAGATTCTCAGGAGTTGAGGTAGGTGAGAACGGCCAGTACACGTCGGTGATCCCCGTCACTCTGCGAAAGGCCGAGCTTGAGGAAGATGTTGCTGACGTGTTTTTCCACCGCGCCGTCGCTGACCACCAGCTGGCGTGCGATCGCGGAGTTCGTCCGGCCCTCGGCCATCAGCCCCAGCACTTCCCGCTCGCGCGGGGTGAGGATGGCCAGGACGTCCTGCTTGCGGCTGCGGCCCAGCAGCTGAGCGACCACTTCGGGGTCCAGTGCGGTGCCGCCCTGGGCGACCCGGACCACCGCGTCGACGAATTCACGCACCTCGGCTACCCGGTCCTTGAGGAGGTAGCCGACACCTCGGCTCGAACCCGCCAGCAACTCCGTCGCGTACTGCTCCTCGACGTACTGCGACAGGACCAGAACTCCCAGGTCGGGGTAGTCGCGCCGCAGTCGCACCGCGGCCCGTACCCCCTCGTCGGTGTGCGTCGGCGGCATCCGCACATCCGCCACCACCACATCCGGCAGCTCGCCCGCCCCGGCGAGCGCCTGGATCTCCTTGATCAGCGCATCCGCATCGCCCACCCCGGCGACCACGTCGTGCCCCCTGTCGGTCAACAGCCGCGTCAGGCCCTCTCGAAGCAGCACCGAATCCTCGGCGATGACCACCCGCACCCTGTCCTCCACGATGTCCGGCCCCCCAGCTCCTGTTCGATGCCTCCAGCATCCCAGGATTCGGACGACCGCGTCGCCAAGCCGTGGAGCCTTGTGGATAACTCCAGTTCCGCTCCCGGCACACCCACCCCACCTCGGTCCTTGGCCGTACGACCCCGCCCGCTTCCGTACGGGTGCGCGCGGCCCCGTACGAGGACGTACGAGCACGCACGCCTGCGCGCGGCCCTGTCCCGTACGACGCCGCCGGGCAGGCACGGTGGCATGCGAACGCGACGGTGCGGCCCGCTGCCGCCGGGCCGCACCGTCGTACGCCGTGAAGTGACCGTCCGCCCGCAGAGCCGGGCGGACCGCCGGCGCGTGGCTAGGCGCGCCAGGGGAGTTCGGCCGTGATGGCGGTCGGGCCCCCGGGCGGGGAGTCGATCACCAGCAGGCCGTCCACCGCGTCCAGCCGCTCGGCCAGACCGGCCAGGCCGCTGCCGGAGCCGGTGTGCGCGCCGCCCGCGCCGTCGTCCTTGACCAGCAGCATCAGCCGGCCCGCGCTGTGCCACACATCCACCGTCGCGGACCGGGCCCGGGCGTGCTTGGAGACGTTCTGCAGCAGCTCGGAGACGGTGAAGTACGCGATGCCCTCGATGGCGGCGGCGGGGCGGCTGTTCAGATCCGCCGAGACCGTGACGGGCACCGAGCAGCGGGCGGCCAGCGCCGACAGCGCGGGGCCCAGGCCCCGGTCGGTGAGGATCGCCGGATGGATGCCGCGCGCCAGGTCGCGCAGCTCCTGGAGGGCGAGCTTCACCTCGCCGTGCGCCTCGTCCACCATCTTCGCCGCGGCCTGCGGGTCCTCGGCCAGCTTCTCCTTGGCCAGGCCCAGGTCCATGGCCAGCGCCACCAGCCGGGCCTGTGCCCCGTCGTGCAGATTGCGCTCGATGCGCCGCAGGTCGGCGGCGGCGGTGTCCACCACCACGCCGCGGTCCGACTCCAGTTCCGTGACCCGGGTGGCCAGCACGGACGGGCTCAGCAGCCCGTGGACCAGCAGCCGGTCCACCTGCGTCAGCCCGCGGTTCACCCACGGCCAGGCCAGCACCAGCAGCAGCCCGGTCGCGCTGGTGACGGCGTACGCGAGGGGGGTGTCCACATAGAAGCCGTAGGTGTCGCCGTCACCGAACAGCTGGAGGCCCGGCTGGTCGAGATAGGTGGGGAAGATCCAGGACCACGTGGGGAGCAGCAGCAGCCCCCAGGCGACGGCCCAGAAGGTCACCGAGGTGACGAACGCGAAGACCGCCCAGGGGAAGTGCAGTACGCAGTACAGCAGATGGCGCCAGGAGACCCCGCTTTTCAGGACGGCGGCGACCCAGCTCATCAGGCCCGGCTTGGCCGGGCGTATCGGCTCGGGGTCGGCCACCTCCATGCCCAGCAGCGTCCGGGCCCGTATTCGCTCCATCCCGCCCAGCGCCCGGCAGCCGGCCAGCCCGCCCGCCAGCACCGGCACCCCGAGGAAGGTCACCAGCAGCCCGGCGCCCAGCGCGACCATCGTGATCGCGTAGGCGAACAGCAGGACTGCCACCGGCAGGTTGAGCAGGAGATAGAGGAACTCCCGCCAGGACCGGCCCGAGAACGGAGCACGCAGGGCCATGGGCACGCGGGAGCGGCGGGGCTGGGGTTCGTACGGTCCGTATGCCATGTCCATCATCTCGTCGTCGTCCGTTCTGCCGTGTCTGTGCCGGGCCTGTATCCAGAGTCGGCCAGTGGCGGCCTGCGGACCATGGAGCGTGTCGCAGTCTTCGCCCGGGGGTTTTCCCTACCCCCGAAGGGGTGCTGGACGGTGCCCGGGCCCCGCCCGCCGCAGCCTCTCGTCTCAGCCCGCGGTGCGCTCGCGCCAGGGCAGCTCGGCCGTCACCCGCGTCGGCCCGCCGGCCGGGGAGTCGAGCACGAACAGCCCGTCCACCGAGTCCAGCCGCTCCGCCAGCCCCGCCATCCCGCTGCCGCCGCCCAGGCTCGCGCCGCCGCGCCCGTCGTCCTCCACCTGGATCATCAGCCGGTCGCGCGCCCGCCACAGCTCCACGGACGCGCTGCGTGCCGCGCTGTGCTTGGAGACGTTCTGCAGCAGCTCGGAGACGGTGAAGTACGCGATGCCCTCGATGGCGGGCGCAGGCCGCTCGGCCACGTCCACCGTGACCTTGACCGGGACCGTGCAGCGGCCCGCCAGCGAGGACAGCGCGGGCCCCAGCCCCCGGTCGGTGAGGATCGCCGGATGGATGCCCCGGGCGAGATCGCGCAGCTCCTGGAGGGCGAGCTTCACCTCGCCGTGCGCCTCGTCCACCATCTTCGCCGCCGCATCCGGGTCCTCCAGCAGCTTCTCCTTGGCCAGACCCAGCCCCATCGCCAGCGCCACCAGCCGGGCCTGCGCCCCGTCGTGCAGATCGCGCTCGATGCGCCGCAGATCGGCGGCCGCGGTGTCGGTGACCGTACGGCGGTCCGACTCCAGCTCGGCGATCCGCCGCTCCAGCTCGTCGTCCGGCGAGAGCAGCCCGCGCACCATCGCCCGGTCCACGTTCGACATCCACCGCGCCAGCCACGGCAGCGCCGGCCAGGCCACGAAGAGCGATATCAGCGTGACGGAGAAGGTGAGCACCACCCATGGCAGGCGTACGAAGGTGTAGAGCGCGTGCCGCCAGGCGACCGGGTCCTTGACCCGCGCCCACAGCCACGGAAAGAACCCCTTGTCCGCCGCCCGCGCCGCACTGGGCTCCTCCACCCGCACCCCCAGCAACCCCCGCGCCCGAGCCCGCGCCACCTTCCCGTACCACCGGCACCCCAGCAGCACGACAGCCAGCATCGGCAGCCCCACAACGGTGACGGAGAGCACGAACCCGGCAGCGAGCAGCGGCACCATCAGCACAAAGGCACACAGATCCAGCGGGAAGTTGGACAGCAGATGAGCGATCTCACGCCAGGTCTGCCCGCCGAACACCGCCCGCGGGGGCGGCAGCCTGTCCCCGCCTTCGGGGGAATCGCCGGGTGAAGTGCCGGGGGAGCTGCCATATGAAGAACTGGTGAAACCGGGGGTGGGACTCTCCGTCATATGGGTCAGCCTGCCTGGCCGCGCGTCCGTGTGCCATGGGGTACGTCGGTGGCGCGAAGTGGGGATATCCCCACCTTGCCTGTGGCACGACTGCCCTGTGAGGCCGGGGCAGGGCCTAGACTCCCGTCCGTACAGATCGTCGAAGCCACGCCGAGGTCATGGCGAAACCATGATTCCGGCGCGGACATCGGCGGGGAAATCGTCGAAGTCACCGTCGCACGAGACGGACGAGAGCAGTCAGGGAGCGAGGGGCGGACGTGCCGGACGCGACCGTACGCACCACCATCGCCGCGGACTATTTCCAGGGCTACTCGGTCGTCGGGCTCATCGCCGTGATCGGCGTGCTCTTCGTCGCCGTGGCCTTCGGGGCCGGGCGGCTGCTGCGGCCCGTCGTACCGACCCCCGAGAAGCTGCTGACGTACGAATGCGGCGTGGACCCGGTCGGCGAGGGCTGGGCGCACACCCAGGTCCGCTACTACGTCTACGCCTTCCTCTACGTCATCTTCGCCGTCGACTCGATCTTCCTGTTCCCCTGGGCGACGGTGTTCGCGGCGCCCGGCTTCGGCGGCGTCACGCTGGTGGAGATGTTCATCTTCCTCGGCTTCCTGGCCGTCGGCCTGCTCTACGCATGGAAGAAGGGCGTCCTGGAATGGACGTGACCCCCGAGCCCGCCCCCGAGCCCGCCCCCGAGCCCGCCCCCGAGCCCGAGCTCCTGCCCGAGCCCAGGAGGCTGGGCCCGCTCGCCCGCCTGGCTCCCGAGCCGATGAAGGTGGTCCTGAACTGGGGCCGCCGCTACAGCCTGTGGGTCTTCAACTTCGGACTCGCCTGCTGCGCCATCGAGTTCATCGCCGCCTCCATGGCCCGGCACGACTTCATCCGGCTCGGCGTGATCCCCTTCGCGCCCGGACCGCGCCAGGCCGACCTCATGATCGTCTCCGGCACGGTCACGGACAAGATGGCACCGGCCGTCAAGCGCCTGTACGAGCAGATGCCCGAGCCGAAGTACGTCATCTCCTTCGGGGCCTGCTCCAACTGCGGCGGCCCCTACTGGGACTCGTACTCCGTCACCAAGGGCGTCGACCAGATCATCCCCGTCGACGTGTACGTACCGGGCTGCCCGCCGCGGCCCGAGGCGCTGCTCCAGGGCATCCTCAAGCTCCAGGAGAAGATCGCCCGCGAGTCGCTGGGGGAGCGGTACGCGAACGGGGCCGGGGCCTCCGACGCGGCCGCGCGCACCTCGACCGCCGCGCTGCGCAGCGGGCTCGTCGCCCCGCCGCCACCGGCGCCCGGTGGCACCGACGCGGCGGCGGAGGGCGGCCGATGAGTGAGCAGCGGCCGGAGCCGGCCACCCCTGAGGAGCCGTCGTCCGCGGACGCGCAGTCCGAGCAGCGGGAACAGCCCGAGCAGCCCGAGCAGCCGCCCGTCGGCTGGCTGCCGTCTGGCGCCGCGGAGATCTTCGGACCCGGCGCCGGTGCCGAGGAGGCGTACGGCCTCCTGACCGTCGACGTGCCCGCGGCGTCCTGGATCACCGCCCTGACCGCCGCCCGGGACACCCTGGGCTGCACCTACTTCGACTGGCTCAGCGCCGTGGACGAGCCGGGCACCGGCTTCCGGGTCTGCGCCCATGTGGTGTCCGTGCCGCGCCCCGGCACCGTACGCCGCCTCCTGCTGCGCACCACCGTCCCGCACGACGCGGCCGCGCTGCCCACCGCCGTCGGCGTCTACGCGGGCGCGGGCTGGCACGAGCGCGAGACCCACGAGATGTTCGGCGTGGACTTCACCGGCCACCCCCACCTCGTACCGCTGCTGCTCCCCGACAGCTTCGAGGGGCACCCGCTGCGCAAGGACTTCGTGCTGGCGGCGCGGGTCGCCAAGGCGTGGCCGGGGGCCAAGGAGCCGGGGGAACCTGCGGCGGGAGCGGCACACGGCGGGCCCAAGCGGCGCCAGATGCTGCCGCCGGGTGTGCCCGACCCCAACGAGTGGGGCCCGCTCAAGGGCCAGCTGCCGCCCGCCCCCGCCCGTCCGGCGCGGGGCGCACGGGCGGCGGGCGCCGGTGCGGCGGGGGAGCGGCCCGCTCGCCGTACGCGTACGGCG